>DFBF01000226.1:28697-31354 GCA_002367285.1 Rhodobacteraceae bacterium UBA3087
GGCGTGGCCTATGGCAATGACACCAAGCGGATCGAAAAGATCCTGTTGGAGGTGGCCGAGGCCCATCCCATGGTCACCGTGAACCCGGCGCCTTATGTGGTTTTCCAGGGGTTCGGCGCCGACGCGCTGGAGTTCGAAATCCGCGCCATTCTGCGCGATGTGAATTACGTGCTGTCGGTGCGCAGTGACATGAACCACGAAATTGCACGCCGCTTTGGCGAAGAAGGCGTGGAAGTGCCGTTTGCACAGCGTGACATCTGGTTGCGCAACCCTGAGGCTTTGACCGGCGGCGGGCAGGCGGCGGCCCCGACAGCCAAGTCGGCGAAGGCGCCCATCGTGCCAAGCACGCCCAGCCATGCGGCCTTGGATGTGGATGACATGCACATGGACCAGACAGAAGACACCGAAGGAGACGGCGATGAGTAACCCCCTATTTCGCGATGACGCTTATCTGCGCGAGGCCCCCGGTCGGGTGGTGTCGCACACGGAGATGGGCGGCGTGGTGCTGGACGCATCGCTGTTTTACGCCACCGGCGGCGGCCAACCCGGCGATGGTGGTCTGATCCGATGGGAGGGCGGCGAAATGACCGTTGCCACCACGGTGAAGGGTGAGGGCGACGCGATCGTCCTTGTGCCTGCTGAGGGGGCGGCGCTGCCCGCCGTCGGCACCGCGGTGACGCAGGTGCTGGACTGGGACCAACGCAACCGTTTCATGCGGGTTCACACCGCGCTGCACTTGTTGTCGGTGGTCGTGCCTTTGCCGGTGACGGGCGGGTCAATCGGCGCTCAGAAAGGTCGGTTGGATTTCGTGATGGAACAGCCACCCGAGGACAAACAGGCGTTGGAAGACGCGTTGAACGATCTGATTGCGCGTGATCTGGAGGTCAGCGAAAGCTGGATCACCGACGCGGAACTGGCCGCCAACCCCGGCTTGGTCAAGACCATGTCGGTGATGCCGCCAACTGGCGCGGGCAAGGTGCGTCTGGTGCGCATTGGCACGGCTGAGGACCAGGTGGATCTGCAGCCCTGTGGTGGCACCCATGTGCGGCGCACTGGCGAAATCGGCCCTGTCACCCTGGGCAAGGTCGAAAAGAAGGGCCGCATGAACCGGCGCTTTAACGTGGTTTTGCAGGCCTAGCGCTCCCGCCCGTCATTGGGGCTGACGCCCCGCTTCCCGTTGGGCGTGGCGCTTTTCGAAGGCGAAAAGCGCGGCCTTCGGCCAAGAAAGTTATGGAAAGATGAAAAGGCCAGTTTGGTGGCGGGTGTGCGGGGATCAGGCCCGCGCGCCTCATGTCGCATTGGGTCACGTCGGGGCAAGTGGTATAGTTGCGCTGAGACGGGAGGGCGTGATGACACGCATGAAACATCGGCTCATCAGGGGTTTGGCGGCTTTGGCGATGGTCGCTGCCGCGACAGCGCCGGGTTTGGCTGGTGGGCTGAGCGGCGATGTCGCGCGCCAGGCCATGTGCGACGAGTACTTGGTCTGGTGTGTGGTGCAAGCCATTGACGATCCGATCTGTGACACCGCCCCCGAAAGCGCCGCCTGCATTCGTGCCCGGATCACGCGCGATGCGGTATGTCAGGAGCGATATGACCTGTGTCTGCATCGTGAAAGCGACGGGGACACCTGAAAGCTGGGGGGCTATCATGGCAACACGCTTGAAATTCACCTGCATCTGTACCGTTATCGTGATGGCCACCACGGCCGCGCAGGCCGACACGGGGGTAACGGGGGCTTGGGCCGCTGACCCGGTCGATTGCGCTTGGGTCAATGCGACCGAGGGCGTGGTCCAGAATGTCACCGCCGGGATCATCACCCCCGAGAACGTGTTCTTTTATGGCGGCGAATGTTCGTTCACCGGGGTTTATCCGCGCCTGGGCGGCATGACCTTTGACGGCATTTGCGACGAGGGCGACGGGCCATACACGGAACGTCTGCAAACGGAACAGACCGGCCCGGATACGATGCGCGCCATGTGGCCGGACATTGGGTGGACCACGTTCCACCGCTGTTGGGATTTGCCGAAGGACTGGAAAGAACGGTCGCAATGAAACGCGTGGTTGGGACCCTCGGAGGGGGCGTGATCGCAGGGTTTCTGGCCGCGCAGCTGCACCCGGACTTGGTGTTGCCGCTTGGCATTGCCGGGGCGGTGTCTGGTGCGATCCTGACGCGCCGGGGCGGCGGAGGGGGCGGGTCGGGTGATCTCTCTGACACCTGGCAGGAGGGTGACGGTGGTGGCCGGTCTGGCGGCGCGGGTGATGGTGCGGACGATGATGGTGGCGGCGGCTGAGACGACTGAGACTGTGTGACGGCGGACTGATGATCAAGGGAAGGGATGACAATGAAGCGCAATCTGAGACAGACGGCAGGGCGGCTGTTGCTGGGAACGGCGATGGGGCTTGTGGTCAGCGGGGCTGGCATGGCTCCTGCGGTGGCCGAGGACTGGGTCAGCCCTTGCACCCTTGCGACTGATTACGCGACGCAAGGACCGACGTTCAGCGACTATGCCGAGTTTTATGATGACATCTGTGCTACCGTAGGCGATGCGCCACAACCGCGCAGCTGTCTGACCTGGGGCGAGGCCTTTGCCACCCTTGGCGACAAGGTCTGGAGCCAGGCCGAGCTGGAAGAGCTGGTCGCGCAATGCGAGGCCGCA
>DFBF01000114.1:0-351 GCA_002367285.1 Rhodobacteraceae bacterium UBA3087
CATCGCTGAACATTCGATATGCCAGCCGGGACGGCCCCGGCCCCAGGGCGACGACCAGCCGGGCAGCTCGTCGGTGGACGGTTTCCACAGCACGAAATCCATCGGGTTGCGTTTATAGGGCGCGACTTCGACCCGCGCGCCTGCCACCATGTCATCAATCGACCGGCCTGACAGCTTACCATAATCGGCATAGCTTTCGACAGCGAACAACACGTGCCCCTCGGCCTCATAGGCGTGACCCTTGGTGATCAGATCCTCAATCATCGCAATCATCGGCCCGATGAACTGCGTTGCACGTGGCGCGTGGTCGGGCTCCATTGCCCCCAGCGCGCCCATGTCGTGCAGATACCA
>DFBF01000114.1:393-3717 GCA_002367285.1 Rhodobacteraceae bacterium UBA3087
GTGAAATTGCGCACATAGGTCACGTGATCGGCCCCATAAACATGGCGCAGCAGGCGATACAGCACATCAAACACCACCACCGGGCGCGCGTTGCCCAGATGGGCGCGATCATACACCGTCGGGCCACAGACATACATGCGCACGTTGTCCGGGTCGATCGGGGTAAAGACCTGCTTTGCCCGCGCCTTGGTGTTATACAGCTTGATCTCGGTCTTGCTCGTATCGGTCATAGTGTCCTCGCACACGTTCTCGCGGCGGGCTTATCAACTTCAACACTTGTATGGAATAGAAGAACGGCCCGCCTGACGATGTCAGATGGTAATGCAGCAGATAATGATGCTCTGGTTCGTTCTCATGGGCCTGTCATAGCACCCATTGCGCGCGCCGCCAAGGGGGCTAGGCTGCGCCCATGACACGTGATGACGTAAATGCGCTGTGTGCGGCTTATCCTGGGACTGAATGGTCTGAACCGTTCGGGCCGGGCCATGACGTTTGGAAAGTCGGCGGCAAGATCTTTGCGACACATGGGGCAGATGCCCCCGGCGTATCAGTGAAAACGCCCGACATCGAAACGGCCACAATGCTGATTGAAACGGGCGTGGGGCAGAAGGCACCCTATTATCACCGCTCCTGGGTGATGATCCCGTGGCAGGACGCAAGCGAGATCACCTATCGGTTGGATCAAAGCTATGACATCATCCGCGCCAGTCTGACGAAAAAGGCCCAAGCCGCCCTGCCCCCACGCAAGTGATCCGCAGGGGCACGCGTTTTTCGTGGGGGCCGCGCCTTAGGCCTGTGCGGCGTTGGTTTTCGCGGCCAACATACCCTTCATCCACATCTGCATGATTTTCCAGGCAATGGGCGGGATCATCAGCGTGGCGCCGACCAGGGCCAGACCGCCCAGAATGCGGAACACATCGCCATAGCCCGCCAGCGCCAGCATTTGCATCAACGTCGAAAACGCCGCCAGCGGGAAGGTGAACGCGCCCCACAGCGGGCTGAACCCGGCCGTGGTCAGCCAGCGTGCCTTGATCAGCAGACCGGCCAGGATGGCAATTGCCAACACGCCGAACGCCAGACCCAACTGCGGCATGCCCATCAACACAGCCACGGTGCCCAGAACGGACGCGGGCGCCAGATGGATCGCCATCAGCGGACGCAAGGGCGGCGGCACATCGCGTTTGATCAACTGGCGGATCGAAATGCCCCAGACCACCACGGCCAGCGCGAAGGTCGCCCAGAACACGCCCACGTTATAGATGCCCCAGCCCAGCGGCAGCGCGGCCAGCGGGCTCAGAATGAAGCCGACGAAACTGAGGTGCCAGACGGGGGTGACCACGCGGGCCTCTTCTGGTCCGGTGACAAGGTCACGCACCAGCGTCAGCGCCAACAGCACATGGCCGCCAAGCGCAAGCGCCAGAACCACCTGTGCCAAGGCGGTGGAATAGACCACCAAGGATGACGCCAGCAACATGCCCGACAGCATCATTGCCGCCAGACCGGCACGGCCCGGCAGAATGCGCAGATCTTCGTGGAACACGCCAGGGCGTTGCACCACTTTGGCCAGATAGGCGACGACGGCGAACAGGTACAACAGGGTCACGCCGCCCAGCAGCATATCGGCGATCCCCGACGGCATGCCATAGGTTTCGCTGGCGCGGCGCCAAGCCAGGCCCAGCCCGAACAGGCCGAAAATGGGCGGGAACATCGCCGGTGGCGTGCGCTGAAACAGCCGGGTTTTCGGCGGGATCGGCGGCGGGGGCGGGAAATGCGGGGTTTTGCTCATGTCTGTTCTCCTGGCGCGGTATCCCCGCGATGTAACGCGTTGCCTGCCTATGTGAAAAGACCCAAACGGCTCCCTTGTCCTTTTGCCGCATCCCGCGCAGGCTGGCCGGACCAAAACACGAGGGACACGCGTGAGCAAAGGCGGATATGAAACCGGGCGGCAGAATCTGCCCTTCGTGGGCATCGCGACCTTTGGCAAAAAGCCCTATGTCGCGGATTGGGATGCGATTGACGCCGATGTTGCCATTCTGGGGGCGCCATTTGATTTCGGCACGCAGTTCCGCCCCGGTGCACGATTTGGGCCGCGAGCGATCCGCGAGGCCTCGACCCTGTTTTCCTTTGGCCATGCGGGGGCCTATGACCACGGGGATGACGCGACCTATCTGGGCGAAGACGTGCGCATCGTCGACATTGATGACGCTGACATCATCCATACCAACACCGACCAAAGCCACGCCAATATCGAAACAGGCGTGCGCGCGATTCTGGCGGCGGGGGCTTTGCCCGTCATGCTGGGGCGATCATTCGGTGACGATCCCCTGTATCAACGCCTTTGACGATCAGAGCGACATTCACGTGTTGCAGATCGACGCACATCTGGATTTTGTCGATGTGCGCCATGGGGTGCGCAACGGTCATGGCAACTGTATGCGCCGCGCCGCCGAAAAGCCCTATGTCACCGGGCAGAGCCAGTTCGTCATTCGCAACGTGTCGTCCACCGCCAAGGACGGGTACGAGGCGGCGCGCGAGATGGGCTCTGACATCCTGTCGGTGCGCCAGATGCGCAAGCTGGGCAATGATGCGGTGCTGGCGCGGGTGCCCAAGGGCGCGCGGCTGTATATCACCATTGATATCGACGGGTTCGATCCCTCGATTGCGCCAGGTACGGGCACGCCCAGCCATGGCGGGTTCCAGTATTACGAGGTGTTGGATCTGATGCAAGGCCTGGCGCAAGGCCACAAGGTCGTCGGCATCGATCTGGTCGAAGTGGCGCCGGATCACGACCCGATGGGCACCACCGCAACGCTGGCGGCCCAGCTGTTGTTGAACCTGTTGGGGTTCATCTTTCACGCGCGGCGCAGCTAGCCCCCCCAGTTCCGCCCAGTTCCGCCCTGACGTCATGCCCCTTCGGGGCCCTCCTTACCGGTCGGGGTGGTGCGCCGCTGTGCGGCGCATCGCTGACGCTCTGGTTTTCTTGCCTTCGGCGAGGATATTTAAGGCAAGAGGAAAAGCAGATCGCTGCACCCGCGCGGCCAGACCGTCAATCGCGGATTGCCGCCCGAGCTGCTGCCACATTGGCCTGCATGGCAGCGCGCAGCAGCGACGCATCCGCGCCGGTGCCCAGGAAATTGATGCCAAGTTTCCGGTAGTAGCCAAAGTCAGCCGCATCATAGTGGATGATGCCCGCAGCCTTGCCCGCCGCCTTGATCCGGGACACGGCGTGGGCGATGGCCTCGCGCACTTCAGGGGCACCGGAATTTCCTGGGTATCCCATGTCCGCCGACAGGTCCGCCGGGCCGATAAACACGCAATCGACAC
>DFBF01000114.1:3754-4102 GCA_002367285.1 Rhodobacteraceae bacterium UBA3087
ATCAGCATCAGCGCCAAAGCCTGAGGCCCGCGCAACAGCCGCGCCCAGACCGCGCACGCCTTCGGGGGCATAGCGCGTGGCCCGCACCATGCGTGCCGCCTGTTCGCCAGTGTCAATCATCGGGATCAACAGCGACTGCGCCCCCAGGTCCATGACCTGTTTGATCACCCATTCTTCGCCAATCGGCACGCGCACAACAGGGGCCACGTCGAACTGACCAAGCGCGCGCAGCTGGCCCAGAATGGCCGTCGGGTTTACGGCCCATGTTCGCCATCAATCAGGCACCAGTCACAGCCCGACCTGCACCTGATCCGCCGCCAGGGCCTGTTTCAACTTGTTTATCGGAGC
>DFBF01000122.1 GCA_002367285.1 Rhodobacteraceae bacterium UBA3087
ATCACCGGCGACCGCACCCAGATCGACCTGCCGCGTGGGGTGAATTCCGGCCTGCGCGACGCGGAGACGCTGTTGAAAGACATCGACAGGATTGCCTTCAACTACTTCACCTCAAAGGACGTCGTGCGCCATTCGCTTGTCGCCAAGATCATTGAGGCCTATGACGCAGCGGACCCGGCGAAATAGGAAAAATTTTCGCGACATTCGCCCCCCCCGATGAGTGGAGTAGGAAAATCATGGACGCCTTGGTCAAGTGGCACGCGCAATGACTGTTGACGTGATTGTCGAAGATGCCCGTTGGGATCCGGCCGGCCTGGAGGCTTTGGCGGCGACCGCCTGCGCGGCGACCATGGCGCATCTGGGATATGGCACGGATTGGGAGGTCGGCCTTCTGGCCTGTGATGACGCCCGGATCGCGGTGCTGAACGGCGAATTTCGCGCCAAGGGACAGCCAACCAATGTGTTGTCCTGGCCGGCAGAGGACCGGGCGGCGGCCGCACCGGGGCAAAGCCCCGCAAAAGCACAGCCCGATGTCCCCGCAGAACCATTGGAGCTGGGTGATATCGCCATCGCCTTTGACACTTGTCAGCGTGAAGCCGCCGAACAGGGTAAGGAATTCGCAACCCACGTGACGCATCTTTTGGTGCACGCCACCCTGCATCTGTTGGGATATGATCACATAGACGACAAAGATGCGGCCCTGATGGAGGGGTTGGAGGTGGAAATACTTGGCAATCTGGGTATTTCGGACCCATATGAAGCATAACAGGCGCAATTGCGTGCCACGAATTGGATGACTGGAAAGGAACGATGGGCGACAGTAGCGACGGATCCTCTAACGCAGCGCAGGGCGCGCTGGTTGAGAGTGAGGACAATCACAGCGGCTTTTTCAGCCGCATTATCGGTGCGCTCAGCCCATCCGATACTGGCAACGAAATCCCCGAAACGCCTGAACCTGCAATGCAGGTCGCGGCGGTGCCCGGCATGGTCAACCTGCGCCGGATGCGGGTCGAAGACGTGGCAATCCCGAAGGTGGAAATCGTTTCCGTCCCGGAGGACATCGAAAAGGATGACCTGGTCGAACTGTTTCGCGAAAGCGGGCTGACGCGCCTGCCGGTGTTTGAAGGCACGTTGGACAGCCCCTGTGGCTTTGTCCACCTGAAGGATTTCGCGCTGACGCATGGGTTCAATGGGTCCGGCACACAGTATGACCTGAAGACCCTGCTGCGCCCGCTGCTCTATGTGCCGCCGTCGATGCCGATCGGCGTGCTGCTGCAAAAGATGCAGGCGGATCGCATTCACATGGCCTTGGTCATTGATGAATACGGCGGAGTGGATGGGCTGTTGACGATCGAGGATCTGATCGAACAGGTCATCGGTGAAATCGAAGACGAACATGACCCGGCCGAAGGTGCCCTGTGGACGCGGGAAACGGCGGGCAGTTATCTGGCCGAAGCCCGTGCGCCGCTGGAAGAATTCGAGGCCGAAATCGGCATGCGCCTGCATGGCGACGACCCGGATGACGAAGAGGTCGACACCCTGGGCGGTCTGGTCTTCGTGCTGTCGGGGCATGTGCCCGCGCGCGGCGAAATGATCCCGCATCCGAACGGGGTTGAATTCGAGGTCGTCGATGCCGATCCACGCCGGATCAAACGTCTGCGCGTGCGTCTGCCCGAAGGTGCCAACCGGGATGCTTGACGCCACCCTGGCGCGGATCGCGGCACGGCCCCGGCTGAGCATTCTGGCCGGGCTGAGCGCAGGGATCGTCGCTGCCATGGGCCAGGCACCATTCGGGTTCGCCCCCGCCATGGTGCTGGGTCTGTTCGCCGGATTTGCCCTGTTTCGTGCGGCGCGTGATGTGCGCCATGCGGCTGTGTTGGGATGGGCGCTGGGGGCCGGCTATTTCGGTCTGACCCTGTTCTGGATCGTGCAACCCTTCATGGTCGATGTCGCCCGCCACGGCTGGATGGCGCCCTTTGCCTTGGTTCTGCTGGCCGGGGGGCTGGCGCTGTTCTGGGGCGCAGGTGCCGGGCTGGCCCGCTGGCTGACGCCGCGCCCCTATGGCTGGATCGCCTGGGCGGTGTGTCTTTCGGCGATGGAGCTGTTGCGCGGTTGGGTGTTCACCGGGTTCCCTTGGGGGGAACCGGGGCTGGCCTGGGTCGACACGCCGCTGCGCCATCTGGCGGCCCATGTCGGGACCTCTGGCCTGACGTTTCTGACCTTCCTGTTTGCTGCCGCGCTGTATGTTGCGTTGCATGGACGCCGCTGGGTGCTGCACCTGGTGCTGGTTCTGGCCTTGTTCGCGGGCGCGCTGGGCCTGGGATATCAGCGCGGGCAAGGTGCGCAGGTGGCAGACACGGACAAGATCCTGCGCCTGATCCAACCCAACGCTGCGCAACATCTGAAATGGGATCCTGACCATGCGCCAGAATTTGTTCAGCGCCAGTTGGAGATGACCTCGGCCCCTGCCGACATCCCGCCCGATCTGATGATCTGGCCGGAAACCGCCATTCCCTATCTGCTGACCCATGCGGAGCCGTTGTTGGAAGACATCGCAAACCGGGCAGGGGTGCCCGTGGTCTTGGGCCTGCAACGAAGCGAAGGGCTGCGGTATTTCAATTCCATGGTTGTGCTGGGAGATGGGGGCACGGTGACGGCGCTGTATGACAAACACCATCTGGTGCCGTTTGGTGAATATATCCCGGCGGGTGATCTGATGGCACGGCTGGGATTGCGCGGTTTTGCGGCGCAACAGGGCTATGGCTATTCGCCCGGCCCCGGCGCGCGTCTGATCGACATTGACGGCTTTGGCCCGGTCCTGCCCTTGATCTGTTACGAAGCGATCTTTGCCCGCGATCTGCGCGGTGCCGAGGGGCGGCCCG
>DFBF01000058.1:0-124 GCA_002367285.1 Rhodobacteraceae bacterium UBA3087
GGCCACCGGGGTCTGCCATTGCGCTGCCTGCGCTGGCAGCGGCGGCCTCCCGCCCGAGCCATAGCTCTGCCCCGGCCCACCCTTCGCGCCATCCGTCGCCTTCGGCGTCGACCAGTTGCTGATG
>DFBF01000058.1:268-2764 GCA_002367285.1 Rhodobacteraceae bacterium UBA3087
CGCAGCACGGTTTCAAGGCCGAGGCTGACGTGCCCAGCGACGTTTTCGAGGAAGACCCACTCGGGACGGCATTCGCCGATGACCCGGGCAACCTCGGGCCAGAGGTGGCGGGGATCGTCGACCCCGCCGCGCTTTCCGGCGGCGCTGAAGGGCTGGCAGGGATATCCGGCGAGCACTGTGTCGAAGGCCCCGCGGAACGGCCGGGCGTCGAAGCTGCGCAGATCGTCCCAGATCGGGGCAGGAGCGAAATACCCCGCGCGCTGGGCGGCGATGAGCACGGCGCGGGGCCAATCCTCCCATTCGACAAAGGCGCGGGTGTGATAGCCGGGTTCGGCGAGCATGAGGCCCAGATCAAGGCCTCCGCCGCCTGCGCAGAGGGACAATCCGTTCCGGGGACGTGACACCAGGCCATTCACCGCACTCCCCGCTGACGCAGCCTGTCCGCTGTCACCAACCTGCGGGCTAGCATCGCCTCGCACATGGCGTTGCTGATCATGCTGGGGGGCAGGTATTCGTCGGAGTTGACCTTGGCCGCGTAGAATTTCGCCAATTCATCCGGGTTTGGAGGCGGCTTTCCTTGGGCCTTGCGGCTGCGCTTGGATTTCAGGGCGCTGACATTTGCGGCAGCCGCCTGCGCATCGCGCTGGGCGGCGCGTTCCATGGCACGATCCAGCGCCTTGGGGCCATCAGGCGGATTAGGGTGATCGTTGCGGCTTTCAGTGGCCACCTCGATGACCCGGTCCTCAGATAGCCCAAGATCATTGATCCAGCGGCGCACATGGGTTCGGGCGGGCCATCCCTGCCACCAGGCGGGCAGCGTCGCCTTCGCGTCAAAGCCCAGCGCGGTGAGCAGCTCGCTAAAGAACCGATCAAAATCGAGATCGCGCGCAGCCGCGTCCTCCTCCTCCTTTACTGGTTCCTTTAAAGGTTCTCTTACAGGGTTAGTGTCGCAATTTGAGACACGGGAATCGCCATTTTTGAGACACGGGTTTGCGTCAAATTGAGACACGGACCCGTGTTCCGATTTGAGACACGGGTTCAGGTCGGTCTCCAGCGACAAGCCATTGTCCACATGAGGTTTTTCGGCACATGCCCCGTGTCTCAAATGCGGACACGGGATTTCCGCTGCTCCAGCCTCGAAGGGATTGGCTGGATCCGGCTCGATTTGACCCGGCCCGCTGGGCGTAAACCTCGTCTCAAAGCCCAGAAGATAGCGGGTGGGGCGCTGCTGCCCGGTCTTGGGGTCGATGACCCGGATCCGACGAATGAGGCCGCGTGCTTCCAGCCCGTCAAGGTGACGGTTCAGGGTCGCCCGGCTGATCTCGCAATCGTGGGCCAGCCGCGCTTGCGAGGGAAAGCAGCCGTAATCCGGGTTGAACCGGTCGCAGAGATGCCAGAGCACGATCTTGGTGGTGGGTTTCAACCCACGCTGCTTGATCGCCCAGTTTGTGGCGTCGTGGCTCATGGCGCAGACCTCCGGGCTGGAAGTTGCACGCGGCTGGTGAACTTGTGATCGGCCAAAGCGCCCAGCGCGTCATCAAGCGAGCGGACCAGCGCCCAGCCGAAGCCCTGCGCCAGCACGGCATCGCGAAACGCCTCCTGGTTGGGGCGCAATCGGCCTTTCGGGGCTTTGAGTTCCAGAAACAGAACGCGACCGTCGCAGAGCACCATCAGGTCGGGAAAACCCGCATGTACGCCCATGCCGACGAGGATAGCCTGCCGTTTCGCGCCGCGGAGGCCAGCCACGGTCACTTCATTGGCGCAGTGATGGATGATGGCCGTGCGCGGCAGGGCAACGCGTAGCGCCTGCACAACTGTGCGCTGCAGATCGGCCTCGGGGGTTCCACGCCGCGTCATCGCACCACCTCACCATCATGGTCCCGTTGCGGGGCGCTACGGGTTGGCTGCCGCGCGTCGATGACCACCAGCAGAATGCGGGCGTCCTCGCGTTCCTGTTCCGTCTCGCCATGCTGAACGAGTACATTGCAGGCGAGCCGGATCAGGTGGTCGCCGTGATGGGCAACATCGGCGATCACGGCGCGGGCTTCCGCGAGGCGGTCAGCGGGCCAGATTGACGTGTGCATCACCGGCGCCCTCCGGCACGGCGGCGGCGCGGGGCGGCCTGCTCCTGCTCTTCCAGCCAGTCCTCGACTGCGGCGCGGCGGTAATAGACCTTGCGCCCGGCGCGCACGCAGGGCGGGCCGGTTCGTTGGGCCTCCCAGCGGCGCAGAGTGTCGACCGACAGGCCGAGTTCCAGCGCCAGGTCGAGACGGCTGATCCAGCCGACCAGCAGCTTGCGGGCTTTTTCCTTCGATTCTGGCATCGATCCGAGATGCGGCATTGGGGGTCTCCCTGTTCTGGCCCCGTGACTGGTCGTGTCGGGGGGCGTTTGCAGAGATCAGTGAGCGCAGAGGCGAAGGGGTGGCGGCGAGGCGCAGGGTGGCGGAAAGGCGGGCCCCTTTGTGCCACCCCTTGTTTTATTGGGTTTTCTTGAGT
>DFBF01000011.1:0-5306 GCA_002367285.1 Rhodobacteraceae bacterium UBA3087
CGCCTTGGTCATTACTTCACGCATAAGGGCCTCCGATACTTCCCAGTGAAAGTCTGCGGCATCTTTGGCGATCGCGGCGGCCTTGATCCTTAACGAAAGTCAAGACGAGCCGGATTGGCGCGCTGTTTTCGCCCGAAACGGCAAGAATTGTCGCCGTTCGCCCCAGGTCGGATCTTAGGGCCGCCCCTGTGGCAATCGGAGAATCGATTCGTGCCCGTTCAGGTCTCAGCGTGCTTTTCCCGGCGGAATGGACCGGCATGCGTCAAAATATCGGCAAGGCGTGACAGAGGCGGGCACCGCCCTGCGAAAACCCTGTCTATATGGCCCTGCCACACCGCCTTGTTTGCGGGTTTTCGCGGCTTGCTCACTTTTTCGAGAGGATCGTTGACTTTTGTCAAGACGTCACAGTCCCGGGACGCCCATCTTCCACCTGCCTCACCAAGCAAACGGAGAGTGATCATGTCACTTGGAACCACCAAACAAAAAGTGCGCAGTGCGCTGGGGATCGGCTTTGCCGTGACTCTTGGCAGCGTCGCTCTGCCTGCGCTGGCCGAAGGGCCTACCCTGAGCGATGAAGCCTTCGAAAGTTCGAAGCAGCTGTATTTTGAACAATGTGCAGGGTGCCACGGCGTGCTGCGCGTCGGTGCGACCGGCAAGAACCTGGAACCGCATTGGAAGAAGACCGCCGCAGATGGCACCGTGACCGAAGGCGGCACGCTTGCCCTGGGTCAGGAACGCC
This sequence comes from Rhodobacteraceae bacterium UBA3087, assembly GCA_002367285.1. Taxonomy (GTDB): domain Bacteria; phylum Pseudomonadota; class Alphaproteobacteria; order Rhodobacterales; family Rhodobacteraceae; genus Aliiroseovarius_A. Next base: position 740 of record DFBF01000011.1, read on the forward strand.
TGGAGAAAATCATCTCCTGGGGGACCGAAGGCGGTATGAACAACTTCTCGGACATCATGACCGAGCAGCAGATCGCCGATATGGCGACCTATATCATGATGGATCCGCCCAAGCCGCCGGAAATGTCGCTGGCGCAGATGCGCGAGACCCGCAAGGTCTATGTCGAAGAAGCTGATTATCCCACTGAGCCGCTTCACGGTCGCAACTGGGAAAACTTCTTCGTCGTCATCGAACGTGATGCTGGTAAAGTTGCCATCATCGACGGCGACACCAAAGAGGTTCTGGCCCACATCCCGACCGGTTATGCCGTGCACGTGATCAAGGCCTCTGAACACCACAACGTCACTGAACCCGAGCAGCCTGGCCGCTTCTGGTACACGATGGGCCGTGACGGCAAAATGACCAAGATCGACCTGTGGCAGACGCCGGACAAGATGTTGGTTTCCGAAGTCAAAGTTGCCTATGACGCACGTGACGTCGCCGTTTCCGGCGATGGCAAGTACATCATCGGTGGGGGCTACTGGCCGCCGCACTTCGTCATCTCGGACGCTGTGACCATGGAACCGCTGAAGGTCGTTTCGACCCGTGGCGTGAACATCGATGGCGACTATGTCGAAGAAGCCCGCGTTGCTGCCATCTATACCACTCCGAACGAAACCAGCTGGCTGGTTGCCGTGAAGGAACTGGGCCAGATGTGGCAGGTGGACTATTCGGACCTGGACGCCCTGCGGATCGACAAGATCGACACCGCCAAGTTCCTGCACGACGGGTTCTTTGACCCGACCGGTCGTTACTTCCAGATCGCCGCCAACGCGTCGAACAAAATGGTTGTTGTCGACACGCTGGAACGTAACCTGGAAGCGTTGATCGACGTTGCCGCCCTGCCGCACCCCGGCCCCGGCGCCAACTGGATCGACCCGAACTGTGGCCCTGTTGCTGGCACCACCCACTTGGGTGTCGGGACTGTGACCGTTTGGGGTAACGACCCCGAAGGCCACCCGGACAACGCATGGCAGACTTGCTATGAAGTTGAAACCGACGGCGCCGGCCTGTTCGTTCGCACACACCCGAATTCGGACTATGTGTGGGCTGACCAGACCAAGCACCCGGAACCGGAAGTGCAGCAATCTGTTCAGGTTATCTCGAAAGAGACCGGCGAGATCGTGAAAACGATCCGGATTACCGAAACACCCGGTACCGCAGCCGTTCACTTCGAATTCAACGCTGACGGCACCGAAGTTTGGGTCTCCAAATGGAACCTGTCGGACTCGCTGGAACCGAATGGTGAAATCGTGATCTTCGACGCCAAGACGCTGGAAGAAATCGGTCGCGTCAAAGGGCTGTATGCCCCGACCGGCAAGTTCAACGTCTATAACCGTTCGAACCACGTCACCTGATGTGATCAGAAACGAAGCCCAGGGGGCGGGCCAAGCGCCCGCCCCCTTTTTCATTGGCAGGGTAACTCCTCCAACCACATGCCAACTTGCGGAGCCTGGATATGACCAAGACCAGTGGCCCTGAACCGAAAAAGCCAATCTGGCGGCGGTACTTCCTGTTTGGAATGCCCCTGGCCGGGATTGCCGGCATCTTTGTCGCCGGGATCATCTTCTGGGGTGGGTTCAACACCGCCATGGAAGCCACCAACGAACTGGAATTCTGCGTCTCGTGTCACGAGATGGGGGACTTCATCTATACCGAATACGAAGGCACGATCCATGACGTGAACCGCTCTGGTGTGGGGGCTGTCTGTTCCGACTGCCACGTGCCCAAGGACTGGACACACAAGATCATTCGCAAGATCAAAGCCTCGAAAGAAGTCTGGGGCAAGATCACCGGCGTGATCAGCACAGCCGAAAAATTCGATGCCCACCGTCTGCAACTGGCAATGAACGAATGGGAACGGATGAAGGCCACCGATTCGGTTGAATGCCGCAACTGTCACCATTTCGATTCGATGATGCCCGAATTCCAGGCCCCCCGTGCGCGTCAGCAGCACATGAACGCGATGGAAACCGGTCAGACCTGTATCGACTGTCACAAGGGCATCGCCCACCTGGACCTGCGCGATCGTGCGGACCCGGATTACCTGGAGGCCCTGGAGGCCCCGAACCCGGACTTCATCCGCGAAGTCCCGCAGGCCTATCTGGACAGCCTTGCCCGCATCGAAGCGGTCGAAGCCGAACAGGCCGCCACCACCAAAGCGGAAGAAGAAGCCGCGCGCGCCCGTCTGTTGGCCGCAGTCGATGCTGCCCGCGCCGATGAACGCACGCTGGTCGAAGCCGAAATGGCCGGGACGGCGACCGAAGCCGCAGCGGGTGGCAATGTTGCCCCCAATGTGGACTGGGACGCGATTGCCAGCACTGACATGACCCTGTTCTATCCGGGTCAGGCCAGCTTTGAATGGGTCCAGAACGGTGGCCAACACGGCGGTGCCCGTCCCTTGACCAAAGGTGGCGACGAATGCACCACCTGTCACGCCAAGGAACTGGAAGCCATCGGTCAACGTATCGTGACCGGCACGGACGAAGGCGGGCTTGAGCCCACGCCGATCCCCGGCAAACGTGGCCATATCAACGCCACGCTGCAAGCCTCGCACGATGACGAAACCGTCTATTTCCGCCTGCAATGGCCGGATGCGGGTCACAACCCCGTGCCGTTTGTTGAAGGTGGCAAGATGGACCCGGACAACCAGGTCAAGGTCGCCATGATGGTCACCGGCACCGGGATCGAACTGGGTGAACAGGTCGGCTGCTGGGCAACCTGCCACGCCGACAACACCTATATGCCGTTCGCACCGGACGCCGAAGCACTGGGCGCCGCAGGCGATGTGGTCGCGGCTTTGCAAGCTGAGGGCACGATCACCAAATACCTGACCGAAAGCCGCACCTCGGTCGAAGTCAAAGGTCGTCGTGGCAAGGCACAGGGTGGCTGGGACAAGCTGGCAGAAAGCGCTCAGATCGAGCAATATCTGGCAGACGGAACCTATATGGACCTGATGCGGGTCTATGCCGATGGGTCGTCCGAAAACGGTTATTTGCTGGAACGCCGTGTGGTGAACGACGGTGAAATGGCCGCCGAGGCCAGCCTGGGTGTTGATGGCATGTGGACCGTGATCTTCTCGCGCCCCCTGAACTCGGGTGCGCCCGGTGATGTGGCGCTGGAAGCCGGGCAGACCTATACGGTCGGCTTTGCGATCCACGACGATTTCGCCGCCGCGCGGTTCCACCATGTCACGCTGAACACCAGCCTGGCCCTGGACGACGCCGAAGCGACGATCAATGTGATCGGCCAATAAACACCGATTGCGGCCGGCTCTGTTAGATCAGGGTCGGCCGCCGTCTTTTCTGCGATGGGAAAAACCTCTAGCGTAGGAGAATGATCATGACCTCACACATCCGCACCGCCGTTTTATCCACCGCCGTCGCCCTGTTCGCGGCGTTTCCCGGTTTCGCGGGCGGCGAAAGCAATGTGGATGAAATCTGCGCCACCGCCGAAGAACGCTATGTCGAGCTGTTCGGCCATGCCTCATCCGAGGAAGACGGCGTGACGGTCGTCACCATGTATAAATACAACTTCTGCCCCGCCGCGATTACGGTCCCCGCGGGCACCACCGTGCGCTGGGTCAATGTCGACAAACGCACCAGCCACAGCGTGATCGTGCCCGGCAAGCCGGAAAGCGATCGCGCCTTTCCCGAAGAGGCGATCGAGTTCACCTTTCTTGTGCCCGGCGATCAGGATTATCTGTGCGGCCCCCATTGGGAAACGCAAAAGATGATCGGCATGGTTCAGGTCACGCCCTGACCGGCTTGGCCCGTTAAAATCCATTGAAAAATTGAGGTGCGTCAAAATTGGCGCGCCTTAACGCATGTCAAGGAACCCCTGATCCGGCTGGTCCATTTTAGCCTTGAAAAACCGGCCCGAGTCCCGCCCGCCGACGATATTCACAACCACGCGTAATCCGCTGTTGTTGTCTGTGAAACGGGCTTGTCTGCCGGTCCTCAATTGGACGAGCGAGAGATGACATGACCGGCAAAGTATTCCTGATTGGCGCAGGTCCGGGCGACCCCGAACTTATGACGGTGAAAGCTGTGCGCCACCTCAAAGCCGCTGATTGCGTGGTCTATGACCGGCTGGTGTCCAATGACATCATTGCCATGGCGCGCCCGGATGCAAAGATGATCTTTGTTGGCAAATCGCCGAAATGCCACACCGTGCCGCAGGACCGGATCAACGAAATTCTGGTCGAAGAGGCCAAGGCCGGGCGCAATGTTGCCCGCCTGAAGGGGGGCGATCCCCTGATCTTCGGCCGCGGCTCGGAAGAGGCGGCCCATCTGGCCGACCATGGCGTCGAGGTCGAATATGTGCCCGGCATTACCGCCGCTCAGGGGGCCGCGACCGTCACGGGCGTGCCGCTGACCCATCGCGGTCTGGCCACCGGTGTGCAATATGTCACCGGCCACCGTCAGGCCGACAAGGTGCTGGATCTGGACTGGAAACGCCTGGCCGACCCGGATACGACTTTGGTGGTCTATATGGGTGTGGCCAATATCGGTCAGATTGCTGTCGG
>DFBF01000011.1:5374-5612 GCA_002367285.1 Rhodobacteraceae bacterium UBA3087
ACCCTGTTCATCATCGGCCGTGTCGTTTCGCTGTATGACAGCGTGACACAGAACCCCGCCGTACAGGTGGCCCTTCATGCGTAGCCTGCTGGCCCTTCTGGTTCTGGCCGGGGCCGCCCAAGCGGGCGATGCCCCGCCGAAAATGGCCCCCGACCCCGTCGCATTAGAGCGGCTGGTCGTGCAGGACTGCGGGTCCTGCCACGGGCTGACGTTGAAGGGCGGGCTGGGGCCGGACATC
>DFBF01000029.1:0-598 GCA_002367285.1 Rhodobacteraceae bacterium UBA3087
TGAAGTCGCTGTTCCCGGCTGGATTGTAGCTTGCGGTGCCGGGATGCAGGCTCATCGGTGTGGGCCAGGATGAAGATGCGGAGCCGCTGGTGCGGCGCACCGACTTCTGCCGCGCTGAACAGGCCCGCCGCAGGCGTGTAGCCCATGTCCCAAAGCTCTCGCAGCACAGTCTCAAGGCCGAGGCTGACGTGACCGGGTACATTTTCGAGGAAGACCCATGCGGGATGGCATTCGGCGATGACCCGGGCGACCTCGGGCCAGAGGTGCCGGGGATCGTCGGCGCCGCCACGTTTTCCGGCAGCGCTGAAGGGCTGGCAGGGGTATCCGGCGAGGACGATGTCGAAGGCACCGTGAAAGGGGCTGGCATCGAATGAACGCAGATCATCCCAGATTGGCGCTGGGGCGAAATAACCCGCGCGCTGGGCTGCGATGAGGACGGCGCGGGGCCAGTCCTCCCATTCGACAAAGGCGCGGGTGTGATAGCCTGGTTCGGCGAGCATGAGGCCCAGATCAAGGCCTCCGCCGCCTGCGCAGAGGGACAATCCGTCCCGGGGACGTGACACCATGGCATTCACCGCACTCCCCGCTGACGTAGCCT
>DFBF01000029.1:639-3665 GCA_002367285.1 Rhodobacteraceae bacterium UBA3087
GGGGGGCAGATATTCGTCTGAGTTGACCTTGGCCGCATAGAACGCCGCCAGCTCATCCGGGCTGGGCGGTGGCTTGCCTTGGGCCTTGCGGCTGCGCCTGGCATTGAGGGCACGGCCAATTGCGGCAGCCTCCTGCACATCGCGTCGGGCAGCGCGTTCCATGAACCGATCGAGAGCCTTGGGCCCATCGGGCGGGTTGGGATGATCGCCCCGACTCTCAGAAGCAACCTCGATGATCCGATCCGTGGAAAGACCGAGCTCATCACGCCAGCGGCGAACGTGCTGCCGCGCTGGCCCTCCCTGCCACCAGGCGGGCAAGGTGGCGTTGTCGGCAAAGCCCAGTGCCCCGAGCAGTTCTGCGAAAAACCGATCAAGATCGGAAACTCGCGCCTGCGCGTCCTCCTCCTCCTTTACTGGTTTCCTTAAAGGTTCTCTTACAAGGTTAGTGTCCGGATTCCGGACACGGCTCTGGCCATTTTTCGGACACGGGTCGGGGTCAAAATCGGACACGGCTCCCGCGTCCTTTCCATGTCCGGAATTCAGACACGGCTCGGACGCGGCAGGGGTTTCGTCTGCCTGATCGTGTGTCTCTGCGAAGGGAACTTCGGCATCGTTTAGCCCATGTCCGGTTTCCGGACACGGGGTTGGATCATTTGGTGTAAAGCCCGGCTCGAACCCCAGAATGTAGCGGGTTGGCATCTGCCGTTTGGTGACGGGGTGAAGGCGCGGCACGCGGCGGAGCAGACCGCCAGCCTCAAGCTGGCCGAGATGTGCGTTCAGCGTGGAGCGGCTGATCTCGCAATCGTGGGCCAGCCGAACCTGAGAAGGGAAACAGCCATAATCCGGATTGAACCGGTCGCAGAGATGCCAGAGCACGATTTTGGCTGTAGGTTTCAGCCCGCGCTGCTTGATGGCCCAGTTGGTGGCTTCGTGGCTCATGACGCGGGCCTCCGCACAGGGCTGGCAATGCGCGTGGTGAACCCGTGTTCGGCCAGCGCGCCCAGCGCGTCGTCCAGAGAGCGCACGAGTGCCCAGCCGAAGCCCTGCGCCAGCACCGCATCGCGGAAGGCCTCCTGCGTCGGGCGCAGTCGGCCTTTGGGTGCCTTCAGCTCAAGAAACAGGACGCGCCCGTCACAGAGCACCATCAGGTCGGCAAAACCGGCATGCACGCCCATGCCGACGAGGATCGCCTGGCGCTTGGCACCACGCGGCCCAGCCTCGGTCACCTCGTTCGCGCAGTGATGGATGATGGCCGTGCGGGGCAGTGCAACGCGCAACGCCCGCACGACCGTGCGTTGCAGATCGGCCTCGGGGGTGCCGCGCCGCTTCATGGTCCCACCTCCGGATCTGGCCGGTGATTGCCCCGCCCGGGATGCCTTGCATCGACCACCACCAGCAGGATCCGGGCGTCCTCGCGTTCCTCTTCCGTCTCGCCGTGTTGAACGAGCACAGTGCAGGCCAGCCGGATCAGGTGATCGGAATGGTGAGCAACATCGGCCACAACAGCGCGGGCCTCGCGCCGCCGTTCTTCGATCCAGTCCGCGCGCGCTGGGTCCCGCGCAGAGTGTTTGCGAACGGAAAGGCGTTGTTTCATCGCCGACCTCCCGCGCGCCGGGGGCTGGGCAGTTCCTGTTGTTGCAGCCACTCCTGCACCGCATCACGGCGGTAATAGACCTTGCGACCCGCGCGCACGCAGGGCGGCCCGAAGCGTCGCGCCTCCCAGCGGCGCAGCGTGTCCACCGTCAGATCCAGCTCAAGCGCCAGGTCGAGGCGGCTGATCCAGCCGGTCAATACGCCACCTGGCGCGGATCGCTCGGAGGTTCCGGTTTCCGTCATGCTCTTGTCTCCCTTTGATCGCCCGAAGCGGGCCGATTTCCGGATCAAAGAGACGCAGACGCAAAGGGGTGGCGGGAAGGCGCGGGGTGGCACCGGAATTGGCATTGTGTGCCACTCCTTGTTTCATTGGGGTTTGCGCGTCTGGCGTGATGTCGGAGAGTTCAGGCGTACGGCAGGCAGGCGTGCCCGCCAGTGCCGCGCCGAGGGCGGTTGTGCCCGTTCGCACCGCATAGGCCCGCATTGGGCGACGTTCGGCGGCACAGGCGGGATTTCAGTTGGGTGGCAGGGTGGCATCGCTCTGCCGAAACCGCGCCACCCCCTGATTTCATTGGAAATTTACAAAACTCTCTGGTGAATCTGGCGCCAATGCGCGCTTAGCGACGTGTTGCACGCCACCACCGCGCGGGCCGCGCTTGCCAGATTTTTCGCAAGACCCAACAAAACAACGGGTGGCACGGATGCGGCGGTTCGATGCCAGCCTGCGCCTCGCCGCCACCCCGATGCCTGTGTTTGGCTTGATTGTGGGGCGAATCTACGCCTGTGTCACAGGTGAACGGAGGTCCTGAGTTGGTCAACAGATTGCGATTGAACGATAAATCGGTGCGGGAGGCGATCCCTGCGAAGGGGCGCGACTATCAGATCTTCGATACCGAGGTGCGGGGGTTCTCGATCCGCGTCCTGCGGTCGGGCAACCGGTCGTTTGCGCTGGATTATCGCCATGCCGGAGCCCAGCGCCGCATGGCCATCGGGCGCTGGCCAGAATGGTCGGTGACAGCCGCGCGAGAGCGCGCAAAGGAACTGCGCCGCGAGATTGACGATGGCCACGATCCCCTTGGCGCGCGGGGTGAGTTGCGCGAGGCTCCAAGGATCAACGACATGATCGCGCGCTACATGGACGAGCATCTGCCGCATCTGGCCAGGACCAACGCATCTGACCAGCGATCCATGCTGACGAAGCTCGTCGCACCGCATTGGGGCAACAAGCTGGTCAGTGAGATCACACCACATGATGTGGCGAAACTGCTGAACATCATCGCCAAGGGACGGGCGCGGCCTTCGAAGGAGAAGCCCAACAACCGGGCGCGCAAGCTGCAAGGGTCGAAGCCGACCCCGATCCGCGCCAACCGGACGGGTGAGGTGCTGCGCAAGATGTTCACGCTTGCCATCAGCTGGGGCTGGCGCACGGACAA
>DFBF01000029.1:3718-3926 GCA_002367285.1 Rhodobacteraceae bacterium UBA3087
CGCGCGGCTGGCCGAGGCACTGGAGGCAGCAGAGGATCAGCGCGCCGCAGGGATCATCCGGATGTGCCTGCTGACCGGCAGCCGGGTGGGCGAGGTGCGGCAGGCGCGGTTTGAACAGTTCAATCTTGAGCTGGGCAGCTGGGCGAAGCCCGCCACCACGACCAAGCAGCGCAAGATCCACCGTATCCCGATCTCGGCCGAGGTGGCA
>DFBF01000118.1 GCA_002367285.1 Rhodobacteraceae bacterium UBA3087
GCGGGATCAACAGAGAAAGACAGGATCTTTTCGGGGGTCGCGGCTGCAACCTCTTCGATGTCCATGCCACCTTCGGTCGAACAGACGAACGAGATGCGCGAAGTTTGACGATCAACCAGCAGAGCCAGATACAGCTCGCGTTCAATGCCCGAACCATCTTCGATATAGATGCGGTTGACCTGCTTGCCAGCGGGGCCGGTCTGGTGCGTGACCAATGTGCGGCCCAGCATCTTCTTGGCTTCTTCGGCGGCTTCTTCCACCGACTTGGTCAGACGAACACCGCCTTTGTCGCCAGCATCGGCTTCTTTGAAAGACCCCTTGCCGCGGCCACCAGCGTGGATTTGCGCTTTGACAACCCACAACGGGCCGTCCATTTCTCCTGCGGCGGTCTTGGCATCTTCGGCTTTCAGTACGACACGACCGTCGGAAACGGGGGCGCCGTAGGATTTCAGAAGGGCCTTCGCCTGGTATTCATGGATATTCACGAGATCATCCTGTCCAGTTGGTTTCGTGGCACCATGCACAAACCGATTCCATGAATAAAAGGTTTTTTCAGGGAAAATGAGTTTTCGGCGCATTTTCTCGCATTTTGTGATCACACTTTCAAAAACTGTGATCACAAAATGTATTTCCAGTTGATTCGCCCGTTTGCCCTGCGCGCGCGCCTTGGCCCGTTGACCCGCACAAGACCGCCATACCCGGGACGGGCTGTGTGCCAGCACCTCCTTGGCCTTGGACGCCGCGCGCAGTAGGGTCGTTGCAATTCAATTGTTCCGAGATCCCATGCCACCCAGCCCAGCCCCAACGCGACCCGCCCCAACCTGGTCTGTCGTCGCCACCGTGCGCGAACCGCTGCCGCTGGTTCTGGCCTTTGCCTGCCATCACCTGGCTGTCGGGGCCCAGACGGTACACCTGTTCTTTGACGACCCCGACGACCCTGTGGCGGATGTTCTGGGCCGGATCAAAGGGGTGGATGTCATCCGGTGTGACGCCGATCATTGGAGGCACCTTTCCGGCAGGCCACGGCCCGGGTTACAGACCAAACGTCAGACCCTGAACGCAAACCTGGTGATGCACAGTGGCCGCACCGATTGGCTGTTGCACGCAGATGCCGATGAATTCCTGTGGGCGCCGGATGGGGTGGCCACAGACCTGCCGTCAACGGCGGACTGGCTGAGCATTCCGAACCTGGAACGGTGCTGGACCGCGCCCGCACCGGGCCTGTTTGACGGGGCCTTTCGTGCGCCCTTGCAAGCGGCTCCGCGCCCAGAGGACATCTATGGCCCAACCGCATCGTTCCTGTCGGCGGGCCTTGGCGGGCATTGCGGCGGCAAACCCCTGGCGCGCACCTCATCCGAGGGGTTTTTGGCCATTCACAAGGTGAAACAGGGCGAAGGCGGGGCAACCCTGCCCCACACCACGGCAAAAGGCGCGCGCATTCTGCATTTTGACGGGCTAACCCCGCGCCATTGGGCGTTGAAAACATTGCGATACGCCGCCCAGCCCGATGCCTTAGGGGCCTTGTTGAATGGTGCCCGCCGCCGGGCCATCACGCGCATTCTGGCCGCCGATGATATTTTGGCCGAAACACTGGCCCTGCACGACGAAATGTTCCGCCTGTCGATCGTGCAGTCTGCTCTGTTAAGCAATGCCGGTGCGCTCACCGACATGCCCCTGGATCTGGCGGGTGCCATCCGAACCCATGCGCCCGGTGTTCACGCAGACCTGTCCGCGCACGGGGTCGATGCACAGCACGAGGATGAACTGCAACGGCTGGTCGCAAATCTCTCGCACCAACCGCATTGACCCGTGGTTTGGTCCGCGGCCAGTTCCGGGACCAATTCCGGGGCCTATGTGACATGAAACCCGTATCCCCGACACTTACGATACCCCAAAACGGAAGGGTCAGAGACATGAAAGAACCCCGTTGAGACGTCGTGGCGACAGTCAATGAACCGGCCCAGTTGGGTCTTGCCTTTGCCGCCTATCACTTGGGGCTGGGAGCGCAGGAAGTGTTTATCTTCCTCGACACCCCCGACCCCGAAGCTGAAGCCCTGTTAAAGGACTTGCCGGGCTGCCACGTGACAGTCACCGACGACGCGTATTGGGCCGCCAGCCCCGATGGCCACCGCGTCCCCCGCCACATCACACGCCAGATGCGAAACGCCCACAAGGCCTATGCCGACTGCACCGTGGATTGGTTGACCATATCGACACCGACGAATACATCCGCGATGGTGATGTTCTGATGCGGGACCTTATGGCCGAGAGCTGACGCGCATGGCGGCGGGCACACAGGCGCTTGATGCCCCCCCGGCTGGAAAAACTGCGCGCGGGCTTGTGGTCGAACAGGAATTCGACCCTATGCCAATGATTTCCAAAATGGGGGTGTCGGTCGATCTCAGCGTCGAAGGCTTCGACGCGGCCCTACGCGACCGCGAGGCCACTTCTTTCGACGAGGCCCAGATCGGGCCTGAGCTGTAAATGCCCCCCGACACAGGCCGGGGGGCACATTGTATTGTGTCAGATCAGGACAGCGACGGGTCGATGGCCTTACAGGCCGCAACCAGCCCTTTTACCGCGTCGACAGATTTGTCGAACATGGCTTGTTCGTCCTTGGTCATCTTGATGTCGATCACACGTTCGATGCCACCGGCGCCGATCACGGTCGGAACGCCAACATACATGCCCTTCAGGCCCAGCGCGCCGTCCACATAGGCGGCACAGGGCAGAACGCGNNCCGGTTTTCAGCAGGCCAACGATTTCCGCGCCACCATCACGGGTGCGCTGGATGATTGCATCCAGCTTTTCCTGCGTGGTCCACCCCATGTCGACCAGATCGGGCAGCGGAATGCCACCAACGGTCGAATAGCGGGCCAGCGGCACCATCGTGTCGCCGTGGCCACCCAGAACGAACGCCGAGACGTCGCGCATGGACACGCCGAATTCTTCCGACAGGAAGTGACGGAAACGACCGGCGTCCAGAACGCCGGCCATGCCGACAACTTTTTCGTGCGGCAGGCCCGAGAATTCGCGCAGCGCCCAAACCATGGCGTCCAGCGGGTTGGTGATGCAGATCA
>DFBF01000194.1:0-15494 GCA_002367285.1 Rhodobacteraceae bacterium UBA3087
ATGGGGCCGGGCGCGGCCTATGCCTATATCGCCATGCAACAGGCGATTGCCGACGCGGGGCTTGAGGACAGCGATGTCGTGAACCCGCGCACGGGTTTGGTTGCGGGCTCTGGTGGTCCGTCCACATCCGCCTTGTTTGCCGCGCATCAGACCGTTCTGAAAACCGGTGCAACCAAGCGGATCGGGCCCTTTGCGGTGCCCAAGTGCATGGGGTCCACCATCAGCGCAAACCTTGCCACCGCGTTCCAGATCAAGGGCGTGAACTATTCGATCACCTCGGCCTGTTCGACCTCGCTGCACTGTATCGGGTCTGCGTCCGAACAGATCATGATGGGCAAACAGGACGTGATGTTTGCCGGCGGTGGCGAAGAACTGGACTGGACCCTGTCCTGCCTGTTCGACGCGATGGGCGCAATGAGCTCGAAATTCAACGACACACCGGAACGCGCCTCGCGGGCGTTTGACGCCAACCGCGACGGGTTCGTCATTGGGGGTGGCGGCGCGATCCTGGTGCTCGAGGACCTGGAACATGCCCAGGCCCGCGGCGCAAAGATCTATGCCGAAGTCACCGGCTATGGTGCCACCTCGGACGGTGCCGACATGGTTGCGCCCTCGGGCGAAGGCGGCGAACGCGCCATGCGCCTGGCCCTGTCCACCCTGCCGGATGATCGCAAGGTCGGCTATATCAACGCGCACGGCACCTCGACCCCGGTCGGCGACGTGGGCGAAGTCGAAGCGGTGCGCCGCGTGTTTGGCCCCCTTGAATCTTATGGCGGCACGACCCCGCCGATCAGTTCGACCAAGTCGATGACCGGCCACAGCCAGGGCGCGACCGGCGCCCAAGAGGCCGTCTATTGCCTGCTGATGCTGAAACATGACTTCATCACGCCTTCGATCAATGTCGAAGAGCTGGACCCGGCGCTGAAGCCGGAAGAAATCGCCACCGAACTGGTGGAAAACGCGGGCCTTGATACGGTGATGACCAACAGCTTTGGCTTTGGCGGCACCAATGGATCGATGTTGCTGAGCAAGTACAAGGGATAATCACATGGCTGGTTTGATGCAGGGAAAACGCGGCCTGATCATGGGTGTCGCGAACAACAGGTCGATCGCCTGGGGCATTGCGCAAGCGATGGCCAACGAAGGCGCGGAACTGGCGTTTTCCTATCAGGGCGAAGCGTTTGGCAAGCGGGTTCAGCCGCTGGCCGAAAGCGTGGGCGCCAAGATCATGGTCGACATGGACGTGACCGATGATGCGTCGCTGGACGCGGGCTTTGCCGATCTGGCCAGCCACTGGGACCGGGTCGATTTCCTGGTCCATGCGATTGCGTATAGTGACAAGAACGAACTGACGGGGCGTTTTGTTGATACCTCGCGCGAGAACTTCAAGAATTCGCTGGATATCAGCTGTTATTCCCTGATCGAAGTTGCCCGCCGCATTGCCCCGATGATGACCGAGGGCGGCACGATCATGACCATGACCTATGGCGGATCAAACCGCGTAACGCCGTTTTACAACGTCATGGGCGTGGCCAAGGCGGCCTTGGAAGCATCCGTGCGTTACCTGGCCAATGACCTGGGCCCGGACGGCATTCGCGTGAACGCGATTTCCCCTGGCCCGATGAAAACCCTGGCGGGGGCGGCCATTGGCGGGGCGCGCAAGACCTTCCGCCATACCGAGGCGAACGCCCCCATGCGGGCCAATGCGACCCTGGAAGCCATCGGCGGCACCGCCGTCTATCTGGCGTCCGACTATGGCGCTTGCACCTCTGGAGAGATCATCACAGTCGACAGCGGGTATCACGTGCTGGGCATGCCGCAATCCGAGAACCTGTAAGGGCGCGCGCCTATCGTTTCGACTTCAAGGCTTCACGGCTTTCGGCCCAACGGGTGATGAAGTCCTCTTCATCGGCATAGTCCATGAACCCGGCATAGCGCTCGTGCATTTCCCGCAGCCCTCTTGCGTGTTTGATCGGACACCAAAAGGCTTCGGTCCGCCCGGCCACTTCGCGCACGAAGGAGGCAACGCCATTGCAGTATCCGCAATACATGCAGTTGAGCTTTTGGAGCCCATTCAGATAGGCCAGATGCTGGCGATCAATGGCGATGAAATCACGGCGGCGCACCAGCGTGATGCCATAGACGGGAAAACAGATCCGCATATAAATCGTGACCATCAGGTCCAACAGCGCAAAGGGCAGGATCAGGGAATAGATCAAAGGCGCCGTCAGGACGACCAGCGGGCGGGTGGCGGCCAGGAAAACAAACAACCGAACCCGCGCGGCGCGGTGACGGGCCCGCAAATCAGCCTCTATCTGAACCCGGCCACGTTCAACACGAAAATCCAGGGCCTCGCGGCGGCGGGCCATCTCGATTTCGATCTGGTCTTGCAGATCGCGGACCCGATTGCGCAGGGCTTCAAGTGTGGGTGCCATATGATACCTCCTGAGGTCGAGTAGACCCTTATCCCCAATCCGAAAACAATCTATTTCCCCGCTTTCTCTTGCGGGAATCGCCCTTTCCGGGGCATTCGGGATGAACGCCCTTGGTAAACTGGGGGTAAACGACTGTTCGCCTTGGGGGGCCTATGCTGTTTTTGATCCTTGCCTCTATGCTGTTGATGGCCAGCTTGTCCATGGTGCGTCCGGCACTGGCGGATGGCCCGCCCTTGGTGTTGCAGGGCTTCAACGGTGCGGGCGTCGTGCTGGGCTTTAGCTGTTTCGTCGCCATTGCGGTTATCATGGGGCCGCTGTTCAGCTTCGCCTTGCTGCTGGCCTTCATGCTGCATGAATTCGGCCATGTCATGGCACATCGCATGTTGGGGGATGAGGGCGCGCGGTTCCGCCTGATCCCATTCTGGAACGGCGCGCGGATTTCGCAATACACCCCCGAAACCGACCTGCACGCCTTTTTCATCGCGCTGATGGGGCCGGGCCTGTCGCTGGCCCCCATGGTCGTGTCCTTTGCGCTGGCGGAAACGCTGCCGGGCCTGTCACCCATCGCCGCTGAATTCTTCTGGCAATTTGCGCTGGCCCTGGGCGCGCTGAATTTCGTCAACCTGCTGCCGCTTTGGCCGCTGGATGGTGGGCGCTGCATTCGTCTGATGGTGCAGTCTCATTTTCCGCAGATGGGCCCGCTGGCCGCCGCCGCCATGGCCGCTGCGCTGTTTGGTTTTGCCTATTCGGTCAGCTCGGTCCTGCTGGCGTTGCTGGCGCTTGTGGGGGCGTTCAGCCTGATCACCAAACGGGACGAGCCCCCGGCGCGCGACACCCTGTCCCGGCGCGAATTGGGCATTGCCTTTACCGCCTATTTCGCGTCGCTGTCGGCGTTCTTTCTGGGCGGCTGGTGGGTGATCAAACTGATCCCGCTGACCTAGGGTCGCCTTAGGGGTTTCTACGCCCTTCCCAGCGCCCCGGAGCTGTGCCAATCTCTCCGCGAAAAGGGGAGACGCTATGACCATCACCACCTGCATCTTCGACGCCTATGGCACGCTGTTTGATGTCACAGCCGCCGCGCGCGAGGCCGCGTCCGAACCCGGCAACGAAGCCCTGTCCGAGATCTGGCCGAAACTGGCCGCCGATTGGCGCGCGAAACAGCTGCAATACACCTGGCTGCGCGCCATCACGGGCGAACACACCGATTTCTGGACCGTGACGCAGAACGGGCTGGACTGGGCGCTTGAGGCGTCTGGCCTGACTGACCCGACCCTGCGCGAACGCCTGTTGCAGCTGTATTGGCAACTGTCGGCCTATCCCGAAGTCCCCGCCATGCTGGCCGCGTTGAAAGAGGTCGGGGTGAATGCCGCGATCCTGTCCAACGGATCGCCCGACATGCTGCAAGGTGCGGTCACATCCGCCCAACTGGACGACCTGCTGGACGAAAGCCTGTCGGTCGAAAGTGTCGGCATCTTCAAGCCCGCCGATGTGGTTTATCAACTGGTGTTGGACCGCTACGGCTGCACCGTCGATCAGGTGCTGTTCGTCAGCTCGAACGGCTGGGACGCGGCGGCGGCCAGGGGGTTCGGCTTCAACGTCGCCTGGGTCAATCGTGCGGGCGATCCAATTGACCGCCTGGGCCACGGACCCGACCATATTCTGACCGATCTGACCAGCATTCCTGCCCTTGCGAAAGGCCAATCATGAACACGTTTCTGTCCACTGACGGTCTGACTCTGGCGTATCGTGACGAAGGCGAAGGCCTGCCCGTCATCGCGCTGGCGGGTCTGACCCGCAACAGTGATGATTTCAACTTCATCGCGCCGAATCTGGATGGCGTGCGCCTGATCCGCCCCGATTATCGTGGCCGGGGGGCGTCGGACTGGGGGCCTTATCAGACCTATACGATCCAGGTCGAGGCCATGGATGTGCTTCACCTGATGGACCACCTCGGGCTGGAAAAGGCCGCCATTCTGGGCACCTCGCGCGGCGGGTTGATCGCCATGGGCATGGCCGCCACCGTGCCCGACCGCCTGTTGGGCGTATGCCTGAACGACATCGGCCCGGTGATCGACACCGACGGGCTGGACGTGATCATGGGCTATCTGGGCCGCCCGCCCAGCGCCAAGACCTTTGACGAGGCCGCGACAACCCGCGCCCGCGTGATGGAGGGGTTTGACAACGTGCCGATGGACCGCTGGCTGGAGGAGGTTCACAACATCCTGGAGCAGGCTGACGACGGATTGCAGAACCGCTATGACCCCGCCCTGCGCGACGCGGTGATCGAGGAAGGCGCACAGCCCGTCCCCGACCTGTGGCCGCTGTTTGACGCTTTGGCCAGTATGCCCACGGCGCTGATCCATGGCGCGAATTCCAACCTGTTGTCGGACGCTACGGTTGCCGAAATGCGTCGCCGTCATCCCGGCATGAAATACGCAAAAGTGCCCGATCGGGGCCACGTGCCATTTCTGGACGAACCTCAGGCGCTGGCGGCAATCCAGGCCTGGATAAAGGACATGCAATGAACATCGACATGATACGCGCCGCCGCGACCCGTCTTCGTGGTCACGCCCGGCGCACACCATTGCTGCATTCGCCCTTTCTGGACGATATCGCCGGGCGGCGCCTCTTTGTGAAACCTGAATGTCTGCAACACACGGGCAGCTTCAAATATCGCGGTGCACGGTCGGCGATTTCGGCGCTGGATGCGGCCACCCGCGCGCGTGGTATCATCGCATTTTCGTCCGGCAACCACGCGCAGGGCGTGGCGCTGGCGGCGGCAGAACATGGCACCAGCGCGGTGATCATCATGCCGTCGGATGCGCCTAAGCTGAAGATCGACAACACCCGCACCTTGGGGGCCGAGGTCGTGCTGTATGACCGCGCCAATGAGGATCGCGATGACATCGGCGACCGGCTGGCGGCGGAACGTGGCCTGACCCTGGTGAAACCGTTTGACGAACCACAGGTCATTGCCGGCCAGGGCACCGTCGGGCTGGAGATCGCTGAGCAGGCGGGTGAAATCGGTTACAGCGACGGCGACGTCTTGGTGCCCTGTGGCGGAGGGGGGTTGACCTCGGGCGTGGCTCTGGCACTGGAGGCCGAAGCGCCCAACATGCGCGTGCGCCCCTGTGAACCTGAAGGCTTTGACGATACGACGCGATCCCTGGCGGCCGGGACGATCCAGAGCAACACGAAACGTTCGGGGTCGATCTGTGATGCCATCATCACGCCGCAACCCGGCGACATCACCTTTCCGATCATGCATCGCCTGTGCGGACCGGGGTTGGTGGTTTCCGAGGAAGACTGCCTGCGCGCCATGGCGGACGCGTTCAACCGGTTGAAGATCGTGATCGAGCCCGGCGGCGCAGTGGCCCTGGCGGCGGCGCTGTATCATGACGGCCAAGTACGGGGTGACCAGGTACGGGGCGACGCGGTGACTGTCGTGGCCTCGGGCGGCAATGTGGACGCACCGATCTTTCGCATGGCGCTGGACCGGTTTGGGTAACCCCGCACGACACGGTATTGTCAGCGGCCAATCATTGCCCTGTCACATTGCCCACCGCAAGATGGCACAAACAAACGAGAGGCAGACATGAGCGAATTCACGATTGCATCCTTCAACGTCAAAAACCTGATTGGCGCGGACAAGGAATATTACCAGTTCCAAAGCTATACCCCCGAGGAATACGCTTGGAAGAAAGACTGGATGGCCGACCAGCTGTTGACGCTGGACGCCGATGTCGTCGGCTTTCAGGAGATCTTTGAGGAAGACGCCCTGCGCGATGTCGTGGCGGAAACCAGTCGCCGGGCGCATGCGTTGAATGACGCCACTGTGCCCGATCACAGCAAACGCTATCACCGCAAGGTCATTTTCAAAAAGCTGGCCGTAGATCCTTACGACACGGCCATGCTGGCCTTTGCGCCCAATGTGGCCGATGGCGGGCCGGGGGAACGGCGGCCGGGTGTTGCGGTTCTGTCGCGGCTGGGCTTTGTCGGCGAACCCGAGGTGATCCAGGACCTCGACACCCCCGTGACCATCCCGTTCCAGCCCCTGCGTGGCAGCGACGACGCGGACGCGGGCAGCTATACCCTGCGCCGCCTGTCACGCCCGGTCCTGAAGGTGCGCATTCCTGTTGGCAATCAGGTCGTGACCCTGTTCAACTGCCATCTGAAATCCAAGCTGGGTGAATTCATCCGCCCCGATGGGGCCACCTTTGCGCCCGAAGAAGACCTGACGAAATACGATCCCGTCGGCCGCGCGCTTGGCTCCTTACGCGCCGCTGTACGCCGCATGGCCGAAGCCTGGGTGCTGCGCGATCTGATTGTCGCTGAGCTGCGCCGGGGCAATCCCGTCGTCACGCTGGGCGATTTCAACGATGGCGAACATGCGGTCAGTTCGGAAATCATCTCAGGCGAGGTGCCGTTCAAGAACTATGCCTGGATGCTGCGCCATGACGCCAAAAAATACGGCGATCGGTATTCCAACGACGAGTCCAAGGCGATCACGGCGGCGGTCGAAACCATGCGCCTGCATTCCGCCGAAAAACTGTTCGTGCGCAAATCACTGCGCGATATGGTCTATACCTCGGCCTTCGGGGGTGTGTTTGAAAGCATCGACCAGATCCTGCTCAGCCGCCATTTCCACCCGGAAAACGAGGACCGGATTGCCGATATGGATTATTTCAGCGTGCTGAATGACCACATCACCGATGGCTCGCACCCCGAGGCACCGTATAACAAGCTGGCCTCGGACCACGGGCAGATCATGGCGCATCTGCGCCTGAGGGGCTGACATGCACGACGCTCCGCCCGACTTTGGCACCCTGACTTTGCATTACGAGGACAGCGGCCCGCGTGACGGGCCGGTTGTGGTCTTCGCCCATGCCCTGGGCGCGAACCTGCGGCTGTGGGACGGGGTGGTGGCACAGCTGCCCGACAGCCTGCGCGTAATCCGAATGGACATGCGCGGCCATGGTGTCAGCCCCTGCCCCGACGGGCCCTATTACATGGGTGATCTGGTGGCCGATGCGGCGCGGCTGTTGGACCGCCTGAATGTGCGTGATTGCGTCTTTGTTGGCTTGTCGATCGGCGGCATGATCGCCCAGGGTCTGGCCGCCGAACGGCTGGATCTGGTGCGCGCGATGGTTCTGTCCAACACCGCCGTCAAGATCGGCACGCCCGCGACCTGGGCCAACCGCATGGAAGCCATCCGCACGGGCGGGATCGAGGCCGTGGTCGCCCCCAACATGGAACGGTGGTTTTCCCGCGCCACCCATCGCGACCACCCCGGCATGGTCGCAGCCGCCGCCGACCGCCTGCGCGACACACCTGTCGAAGGATACCTGGGTTGTTGCGCGGCCATCGCCGAAACCGACCTGTATGAAAACACCGCCCGTTTGACCCTGCCCACCCTGGTCACGGCCGGGTCCGAAGACGGGTCCACCCCCGCCGACATGGTGCGCGAAACCGCTGATCTGATCGCCGGTGCGCGGTTCGAATTGCTGCGCGGCACGGGGCATATGTCTCCGGTTGAAAAGCCCGCAGACTACGGCATCCTTTTAACGGGTTTTCTAAAGGAGATCGGCCATATCTGACTTTTTGCTCATCCACGGCACGGGCCACGGCGCCTGGTGCTTTCGTGACCTGATTGCCGCCCTTCAAGACCGCGGCCACAGCGCACGCGCCATCGACCTACCGGCGCACGGGGCGGACACGACACCGATCACGGACGCGACGCTTGCCAGCTATGCAAATGCGATCCTCGCGGCGATCGACACGCCGGTGACCCTGCTCGGCCATTCCATGGGTGGGTTTCCAATCACCCAGGCCGCATGCCTTGCCCCGGAAAAGATCGCGCGGCTGGTCTATCTCTGCGCTTATGTGCCCGCGCCAGGGAAAAGCCTGGTCGAGATGCGGCGCGCCTGGCCCGAACAGCCGCTGGCAGACGCGTTTATCACCGCCAAAGATCGGTCCAGCTTCCACTTTCGCCCCGATTTGGTGCAGGAGAAACTGTATCAGGACTGCCCGCCGGGCACCCTCGAATACGCCAGGACACACCTGTGCGATGAACCCGCAGCGCCGTCGATGACACCGATCACCGGCGACCACAGCCTTGCGCGCAGCTATATCCGGTGCAATCACGACCAAGCCATTCCGCCTGCATACCAACACGCGATGAGCGCCGGGTGGGACAGCGTGGCGGATATGGACTGTGGACACTCGCCATTCTTCGCGGACCCCAAGGGGCTGGCGGATGTTCTGACCAACCTGACCTGAACGCGACGTCCTGTTGAAATTTCACTTGCAGGGGCGGATTTGCCCGCCCAATCTGGGTGGACATCAAACCGGGGATCCCCATGCAAACAATCAAAGCCGCCGTCTGTCACGAATTCGGCCAACCACTGGTGATCGAGGACATCGCCATTCGCGCGCCGAACGGCAGCGAAGTCGAAGTGACGCTGGAAGCCGTCGCCATCTGTCACAGCGATATCTCCTTTGCGGATGGCGCATGGGGCGGGTCACTGCCTGCGGTTTACGGCCACGAGGCCGCCGGACGCGTCACCGCAGTGGGCGACCATACGCGCGGCCTGAGCGTTGGCGATCCAGTGGTTGTCACCCTGATCCGCGCCTGTCAAAGCTGTCCGTCCTGTTCTTCGGGCAGCCCGGTGACCTGCGAAACGCCCTATGATGGCGATCAGGGGCCGATCGCCACAGCGGATGGCAGCACATTGCATCAGGCTATGGCCTGTGGCGCCTTTGCCGAAAAGGTCGTGGTGGAACAAAGCCAGGTTGTGAAACTGCCCGAAGGCATCCCGATGGACAGCGCATCCCTGTTGGCCTGTGGTGTGATCACCGGCGTTGGCGCGGTGGTGAATTCCGCCAACATCCGCGCTGGTCAGACCGTCGTTGTCATCGGTGCAGGCGGTGTCGGGCTGAACGCGATCCAAGGCGCGCGCATCGCAGGCGCCAGCCGCATCATCGCCATCGACATGAGCGAGGAAAAGCTGGACGCAGCCATGGATTTCGGCGCGACACATGGCGTTCTGGCGACCGACAAAGCGCCGTGGCGCGCGGTGCGCAAGGCCACCAACGGGCGCGGGGCCGACGCGGTTCTGGTCACTGTTGGCGCGATTCCGGCCTATGACAGCGCGCCGCGATATCTGGCCCCGGGCGGCAAGGTCATCATGGTGGGTATGCCCCATTCCGGCGACATGTCGACCTATGAGCCCGTCATTCTGGCAGCTCTTGGCCAAGGCATGGTCGGCAGCAAAATGGGCGACGTGGTGATCAGTCGCGACATCCCCTGGATGGTCGACCTGTATGAACAGGGCCGCCTGAAACTGGACGAACTGGTGTCCGGGCGCTGGACCCTGGACCAGATCAACGAGGCCATCGCCAACACGAAATCCGGCGCGGCGCGGCGCAACGTCATCCTGTTCGACAAGGCATAAGCCATGACAGGCGTGGCCATCGAAAACCATATGCGGGCTGCGATTTGGCTGACCTATACCGCTCTGGGCCGCGCACACCGCCAAGCCGGGCGCTGACGCCGTGCGCCAGCACGGCCACGCCCAACAGGAAACGACGCCGCAGGCGGCGGTGACTGGCGGGAGATCCCCGTTGCACAGGAGAGCCTACGCATGAAGCTGCAAGACCTCGACATCATCGTCACCGCCCCCCCTGCACCGGGTTGGGGCGGGCGATATTGGATCTTTGTCAAAGTCACCACAGACACCGGAATTGTTGGTTGGGGCGAGGTCTATGCCGCCTCAATCGGCCCGGACGCCATGCGCGCCGTCATCACCGATGTATTCGAACGCCACATGCTGGGCGAGAACCCGGAAAACATCGAAATGATGTTCCGCCGCGCCTATTCCTCGGGGTTCACGCAACGGCCGGACCTGACCGTCATGGGCGCATTTTCCGGGTTGGAAATCGCCTGTTGGGACATCATCGGCAAGGCGCATGAGCGGCCAGTCTATGCCCTGATGGGCGGGCTGATGAACGAACGGATCCGGTCTTATACCTATCTGTATCCGCTGGACCATCAGTCGATGGCAGATTTCTGGACCTCGCCCGACCTGGCCGCCGAATGCGCCGCGCAGATGGTGACCGACGGGTTCACGGCGGTGAAATTCGACCCAGCTGGACCCTATACGGCGCGCGGCGGCCACATGCCTGCGATGAGCGACATCAGCCAGTCAGCCGCCTTCTGCAAGGCGATCCGCGACGCCGTGGGCGACCGCGCCGACCTATTGTTTGGCACGCATGGCCAGTTTTCAACCGGCGGTGCGATCCGTCTGGCCAAGGCGTTAGAGCCCTATTCGCCGTTGTGGTTCGAAGAACCCGTGCCGCCCGACAACGTCACCCAGATGGCGCGGGTGGCTCGGGCAACCAGCATTCCGATTGCAACGGGCGAACGACTGACCACCAAGGCAGAATTCGCACCGATCCTGCGCCAGGGGGCGGCGTCGATCCTGCAACCGGCACTGGGCCGCTCCGGCGGCATTCTGGAGACGAAAAAGATCGCCGCCATGGCCGAGGTGTATAATGCCCAGATGGCGCCGCATCTGTATGCCGGGCCCATCGAATGGGCTGCCAATATTCAGCTGGCGGCCAATATCCCGAACCTTCTGATGGCTGAAACGATCCAGAAGGGCGGTGATTTTCACCTGGCGTTGATCAAGAATTCGATCACCTGGGAGGGCGGCTTCATCATCGCCCCGACTGCGCCCGGCCTGGGCATCGAGGTCGACGAAGACCTGGCCCGCGCCCATCCTTTCACCGGCACCGGGCTACATTTGGAAATGCAGGACACGCCTTGCGACTATGTGAACGGCAATGACTTCCAGGGCGGAGCCCCGGCGGTCGATTAAGCGAATCAATCCCGCCCGCCGGCTTTCTGTGGTCAGGGCGGGCGGCGGCGCGGCAACAATCCACGCCTTGGCCCGGATTGAACGGGCGCCAGAAACGATACCCCCGTTCCGTTAACCATCAGCCGCGACAGATGCGCCTGTCTGGGGTCCCGATGCAGAAAGCCTTGCCCTGCCCCGCGTCACCGCTTACTTTTTGGGTGAGCGAGTGAGGGAAGAACGGGCGCGCCTGTGTGTGCCCGCGTAACGCGTTGAAAGGTGTGAACTATCATGGAGATGCTGGCCCTCCTCCTGCCCCTTCTGTTGGGCGTGGCTTTTCTGGCCCCCACAGGGGACGAGACCGAGCCCGAGCCCGAACTTGATCCCGAAGAACACGACGGCACGGAAGGCAACGACCGTTTCGACCACACCGACAGCACGGCCCCCGCGGCCTATGACCTGCTGGGCGGTGACGACACATTGCTGGCAGGCGCGGGCAATGACACGGCCAACGGTGGCCCGGGCGACGACACGCTGGAAGGTGGCGATGGCGACGACACGCTGAACGGTGGCGCGGGCTGGGATACTCTGATCGGTGGCGCGGGCAATGACACGTTGGATGGCGGGTTGGATCGCGACACATTGCATGGCGGCGACGGCGATGACACGGTGCTGGGCGGGGTCGGCTATGATGACCTGTCCGGGGGCGATGGCAACGACGTGCTGGACGGTGGCACGGATGTCGACACGCTGCACGGCGGCGATGGCAACGACACGCTGCTGGGCGGCGATGGCGACGCCAAGGACACGCTGTTTGGCGACGCGGGCGATGACATGTTGTTTGGCGGCGCGGGCGATGATGTTCTGCGCGGCGGTGACGGCGACGACAGCCTGGACGGCGGCCTGGGCAACGACAACATGAGCGGCAACCTGGGCGACGACACCCTGTTGGGCGGGCTTGGCGATGACATCCTGGGCGGCAACGAAGGCAACGACACCTTGGTCGGCGGCGACGGAAACGACCGGCTGTTCGGCCAGGACGACGCAGATACCCTGACCGGTGGCGCGGGCGACGACATCTTGCAAGGTGGCGAAGGCGCGGACACGATCACCGACGCCCAGGGGCGCAACGCGATCTCGGGCGACGCGGGCAACGACGTGATCTCGACCGCCGGGCGCGACACGCTGGCCGACCTGATGGCGGGCACCACGGTGAACGGCGGCACGGGCTGGGATCAGATCACCAGCCAGGGCAACGATACGCTGACCGGCGGCACGGGCAATGACAGCTTCACCCTTGTGGTGGACGCGCAATACGACCCGAACCTGACCTTTGCCACGATCACCGATTTCAACCCCGCCGAGGACAGCCTGACCATCGACGGCAGCCTGAACCCGGCGGATTACACCGGCCCGCTGACCGTGTCCGTTGTGGACTGGCCAGATGGCACCGGCGCCGACATCTTTCTGGCCGATGTAAAGGTCGCCGAGGTGGCGGGCGCGGCCGGGCTGGATCCCGCCAGCGTTACGGTCACCGTCGCCTGATCCCACCATCACGGGTGGGCGGGGGTATCTTCGATCGCTTGATTTCAGGTGACTGTCGGGGCCGAAGCCCCCGCCGCATCAACCGCGCCCTGAAAGCGAAATTGCGCCGCGCGCGCTTTGGTGACCTCGCGGATGAACCGCGCCACGCGTTGGATGCGTGCAATCTCACGATCCTCTTCGCCGTAAAGCAGCCAATAGGCCCGGGTAAATCCGATCAGATCCGGCAGGATCGGCACCAGATCCGTCCCCGCAGCCATAAAGCAAGGCAGGACGCCCATCCCGACCCCGCTGGTCACGGCGTCCAACTGGGCCTGAACCGTGGCCGCCCTGTAGACAGTTTTTAGCCCGGGATGGACCAACCGGTTGAAATCCAACTCATCGGTGTAAAGCAGTTCGTCAATGTAGCCCACAACCGGAAAGCCCACCAAGTCATTGCGGCGGGTCGGCACCAGGTGGGCGGCCAGAAATTCCGGCGTTGCATACAGCCGCAGATCATAGTCGGTCAGCTTTTGGATCACCAGCCGACCCGAGGTCGGACGATCCAGGCTAATAGCAATATCCACGTCGCGATTCCACAGTTTGTGCGAGGCCGGGACCGGAACCAGTTCGATGTCCAGATTGGGCTCCTCTGTGACGATTGCAGGCAACATCCGTGACAGGGCGGCGTTGCCAAACCCATCGGGCGCGCCAATACGCACCCGTCCGGTCAGGGCGCCGGGCAGTTGCAATCGGTCCATGACTTCGCCTGCCCTGGCCTCCATCTTTTCGGCGATGGGGATCAGCGCGGCGCCAGCATCGGTGGGTGTCAGGCCGTCTTCGCCAAGCTCCAGAAGGCGGTTGTGCAGCAGCGCCTCCAGCTGCGATATGTGGCGCGCAACGGTCGTATGACTGACCCCCAAACGGCGCGCGGCACCGCTCAGCCGTTTGGCACGGGTGACCTCCAGAAAAATACGAATGTCGTTCCAATCCAGCGATTGTGTCATGGGGCATGTCCTTCTGATCCAACCATAGCGCAAATCAAATCTGAACGAAATTGCACAGTTGCTGTCTGTATATGTGACTATCCACAGCCCCGGCTTTCGCCCAGACTTGCCCAACGGCACCTTTGGGTGCGCGATGGGGAGCGCAAGATGCAGGATTTCGGAACATATGACTATGTCATCGTTGGGGCCGGCAGCGCGGGCTGCGTTCTGGCCAACCGGCTGAGCGAAGATCCCGACAAGCGCGTGTTGCTGTTAGAGGCCGGGGGCAGCGACAATTACCACTGGATCCACATTCCTGTCGGATACCTGTATTGCATCGGCAATCCGCGCACCGACTGGGGCTTTCAGACCGCCCCCTGTGAACGTCTGGACGGCCGGTCGCTTTTGTATCCGCGTGGGCGCGTGCTGGGCGGCTGTTCTTCGATCAACGGCATGCTGTATCTGCGCGGACAGGCGGCGGATTACGACGGCTGGCGACAGATGGGATTGTCCGGCTGGGGCTGGGACGACGTCCTGCCCTATTTCATGAAATCCGAAAATTACTATGGCGGCGCGGACGAGGCCCACGGCACGGGCGGCGAATGGCATGTCGATCGGCAACGCTTGCGGTGGGACATTCTGGACGCCTGGAAACAGGCCGCCATCGCCGCAGGTCTGCCCGAAACGGAGGATTTCAATCGCGGTGACAACCACGGTGTCGGCTATTTCAAGGTCAATCAACGCGCCGGGTGGCGGTGGAGCACGGCGAAAGGGTTCCTGCGCCCGGCCAAATCGCGCAGTAATCTGACGGTCATGACCCACGCTCAGGCAGAACGCGTGACATTCGACGACCGCCGGGCCAGCGGCGTTCAGTTCCGCCGCAAGGGAACACTGTCACAGGTTCAAGCGCGCCACGAGGTGATCCTGTCCTCCGGCGCAATCGGATCGCCGCAACTGTTGCAACTGTCCGGGGTCGGGCCGGGCGCCCTGTTGCAATCGCACGGGATCGACGTGGTGCTGGACCGCCCCGGCGTCGGGGCAAACCTGCAAGACCATTTGCAAATCCGTTGTGCCTATAAGGTCACCGGGGCCAAGACGTTGAACACCATGGCCAACAGCCTGTGGGGCCAGACCAAGATCGGGCTGGAGTATCTGTTGAAGCGCACGGGTCCGATGTCGATGGCCCCCAGCCAGTTGGGGGCCTTTGCCCATTCGTCCCCGGATGTGGCGACACCGGATCTGGAATACCACGTTCAGCCGGTCACATTAGAGGCCTTTGGTCAGGCCCCGCATGATTTCCCCGCCATCACCGCCAGCGTGTGCCATTTGCGTCCCGAAAGCCGGGGGCATGTGAAGATCACATCGCCGGACCCTATGGCGCATCCGGAAATTCAGCCCAACTATCTGTCGACCGAAGGGGATCGTCTGGTTGCTGCACGCGCAATTCGCCTGACCCGCCAGATCATGTCGCAAGCGCCGCTGGCCCAGTACCAGCCCGAGGAATTCAAACCCGGACCGCAGTTTCAGACCGACGCGGAGTTGGCGCAAGGGGCGGGTCAGGTCGCGTCGACCATCTTCCATCCCAGCGGAACCGCGCGCATGGGCTCGGACCCCGACGCGATTGTCGACGAACAACTGAAGGTCAAAGGCCTTGACGGTTTGCGTGTGGTCGATGCCTCGGTGATGCCCCTGATCAC
>DFBF01000194.1:15589-15941 GCA_002367285.1 Rhodobacteraceae bacterium UBA3087
GCAGCTGGCCTTCGGGTGGACCCCAGGTACGGTTCACCATACGGCCACGTTGCACCGCGGGGCGTTCAAGAATGTCTTCGGCCCAGCGGCGCAGGTTCTTATAGCTGGTCACATCCAGGAATTCGCCCGCACCATATGCCTCGCCCAAGACCAGGTTTCCGTACCAGGGCCAGGTCGCCATGTCGGCGATCGTGTAGTCATCCCCGCCCAGGTATTCATAGTCGGCCAGCTCGCGATCCAGAACGTCCATCTGGCGTTTGACCTCCATGGTGAACCGGTCGATCGGGTATTCAAACTTCTCGGGCGCATAGGCATAGAAATGGCCGAACCCACCGCCCAGATAGGGCGCCGA
>DFBF01000194.1:15993-24311 GCA_002367285.1 Rhodobacteraceae bacterium UBA3087
AACACGCGTGACATGGTTTCGCGGTCAAACAGCGCCGGGATTTTCGAGTTCGGGTTCACATCCACGAACCCGGTCGAAAACTGGTCGCCTTCGCCGATCCGGATCAGGTGGGCATCATATTCCGCACCGCGCACGCCCAGCGCCAGCAGTTCTTCGAGCATGATGGTGATCTTCTGGCCGTTCGGTGTTCCCAGCGAATACAGCTGCAACGGATGCGTGCCGACAGGCAGGTCAGCGTCATGCGTGGCCCCGGCAATCGGGCGATTGATCTTGGCCCATTCGCCGCCGTTTTCAGCGTCCCATGTCCAGACTTCGGGGGGCGTGTACGTGTCGCTCATGCAGTGTCCTTTTCGCGCAAATGGTCTTTTTCTTTGGCCGTTTCGCCAGCCAGATCGGAAAATTTATCCCGCGCCATCTCCTGGCAAACGGCCAGACGCAGGGCGGTCACATTGGCTTGAACCTGCCGCGCACGCCGGTCAGGGTCGGCCAGTGCCGCATCCAGCGTGCAATCACGATCGTCAGGCACAGCGCTCAGCATGGCTTTCCTTTCGCCAGACCCCTTTGGGGCGTCATCTTGTCCGCATAAGACAGGAAATTGAGCAGATGCTCAATCGCGGAATCCGCCCCCGGATTTTACCCACGTTTCTTGGCATGGGCGCCGGGGACAGACCCAGCATCCATGAGTTTGGCTGCTTAGAGTTGGCAGCGCCGTGCGGCCTTGTCATGAAAGGAGGGCTTGGTCGTGAATTGGGCAACCAAACCGGGTGCTTACATGTTTGCAGAGTGACGGGCAGGGAAAGACACGCCTGGCGTCGGGCTTGGCGCTGATGACCACGCCACCTTGCTGCGCAGATGTTCACATAGCATTGCGGTAAACATCAAAGTTAGCCTGCCTTGGCCAAGGTGCTGAGGCCAAGGTCATCCAGGATCGCGTAAACCGCGGGCAGAACGAACAGCACGACCAAGCTGGCGCTTAACAGGCCAAAGACAAGGCTGGCCACCAGTGGAATCAGGATCTGCGCCTGAAGGCTGGTTTCGGTCAGGATCGGCAACAACCCCGCCGTGGTTGTCGTGGTGGTCAGAAAAATCGCTCTGAACCGTGCCCGCGCCGCGCGCGCCGCCGCCTGGGATACGCTGGTCGCATCTGCATGTTCGTGTTTGACAAAATCCACCAGCAGGATCGAGTTGTTCACAACGACCCCGGCCAGCGCCACGAACCCCAGCATGCTGGGCATCGAAAAATCCAGACCCATCGCCATATGCCCGAAAATCGCACCAGGCAGGGAAAGCGGGATCACCAGCATCACTACGATGGGTTCCAGATAGGATCGGAACAGAAAGCTGAGCAGCAGGAAGACCCCCAAAAGCCCGATCGCGAAGCCTTTAAGCATTGATTTCTGTGTTGTCGTCGCCTCAGCGTTCTGACCTTCGACATCAAGGGAGACGCGGGGGTGACGCTCCAGAAGTCCCGGTAAAAAACGTGTTTGGGTGTCGCTGACAATGGCGTTCGCATTCGCAATGCGCGTGTCTATCGACCCCTGAACGGTCACGCTGCGCACCCCGTCTTCGCGGTTGATCCGGCTGTATCCCTGGCCCATTTCGACATCCGCCACGACCTCTAATGGAACATAGGAGCCATCGGTGCGGGTGACCGTGAAATCGTCGAAAAGGTCGCGGCTGGCCCGGTCATCGGCACCGAATTGGGCGGTGACTTCGACCAGGCTGCCGTTCACTTGCATCTCGCTGATCGTGGTGCCGAAATAGGCGGCGCGAAGCTGATCCGCGATCATCGCGGCGGTGATCCCCATTGGGCCAGCCGCATCCGTCAACGTCACGCGCAGTTCGCGTTTGCCCGGCCGCAAGTCGTCCAGGACCGAGGTGACCCCCTGATAGTGCCACAACCAGTCCTGCAACTCGATCGACGCGGCCTTGAGCGCGCCCAGATCATCCCCCTTCAGGTGCAGATCAATCGCGATACCGGCCGGTCCGATGGTGCTTTCGGCAAACTTCAGGCTGATCACATCCGGCACCGGCCCGACAATGCTGCTCCAAAGCTCCATGATTTCATCGGGGCTGCTGATCCGCTGGGTCGAGGGCAAAAGATCAACGCTGATCGTGACCACATGAGCGCCCGTTTCAAACGCATCCTTGTTCAACCCGTGAAAGACCGAAACATGCTGGATCAGGGGCGTGCCGTCGGGCTGCTTTGGCGTCAGCGTGGCGTTGACCTCGTCCAGGCCGGCCTCTAGCTGGGCAATGACCTGATCGGTTTGCGACAGGGGAGTGCCCTGAGGCAACAACACCCGGGCGACAACCGTGTCGCCATCCAGTTCCGGGAAGGCGGTGAATTTCAGATACCCACCTGCCAACATGCTGACCGCGATCAACAGCACCGCAAGGCTGAGCCCCGCGGTCGCGTATCGCCAGCGGATGGTCAGGTCGACCAGCGGGCCAACCAGGCGTTCGCGGACCCAGTCCACCGTGGCCTCGACCCGGGCGCGTATGCCGGTGGCGTGGTTTGACACCTCAAGGCTGTGGATCAGGTGGTGGGGCAGGATCAGGAAGGCCTCGACCAGCGACACCATCAACACAAACAGCATCACCACCGGCACCACGCGCAACACTGCACCCAGATCGCCGGACAGGAAGGCGAGCGAGCCAAAGATCATCGCGGTCGTACCGAACGAGGCGAGCACATTGGGAAACACCTGCGCCGCGCCTTCGACGGCAGCATCCAGCGCGCTGCGGCCCTTTTCACGCAGGCGGGCGATGTTTTCGGCGATGACGATGGCATCGTCCATCAGCAGACCGATGACAATCAACAGACCCAGCGTCGTCATCAGGTTCAACGAATAGCCGACCAACCCCATCAGGGCGACGCCGCCCATGAACGACACGGGCAGCCCCATCGCCACCCAGAACGAAAACCGGAAGCCGAAGAACAGCCACAGAACCAGAAACACAAGCGTCAGCCCCTGAAGCCCGTTGATCACGACAAGCGTCAACCTCTCGCGCACGACCGAGGCCCCGTCAGCGGTGATTTCCAGCGTCACGCCAGCGGGGGCCTGGGCGCGCTCAGCCTCAAGGAAGGCCTTCAGCGCATCCAGCGTGCGCAGGCTGTCTTCGGCGCGGGTCTTGGTGATGTCCAAGATTGCGGCGGGCTGGCCGTCAAACAAGATCACGTCATCGTCCAACGCGAAGCCTTGCGAGATATCGGCGATGTCCCCCAGCCGGACCTGGCCACCCTGCGTTGATGACCGTACAATCAACGCAGCCAATGCGTCAGGGGTGCGCCGTTCTTCGGTCACGCGGATCAACAAAGTCTCGGTTGGCGCTTCGATAGAGCCGGCGGGCAGATCCAGACTGCCCGCCTGGACAGACCGCGCGACGTCGGCAACGGAAATCCCAAACTTCTGCAAGTCTCCGGGCCGCAAATCAATCTGTAATTCGCGTGTGGAAAAGCCGCGAATATCGACCTTGGGAATGCCCCCCCAGCGCAACATGTCGGTGCGAAGGCGTTCGGCATAGTCGTTCAGATCGCTGCGTATTTCTGGCCCGGTGATGGCGACAGAAGCAACGAAATCGGTCAGGCCCAGCGGTCTGACCGTGGGGACTTCGGCCCGATCGGGAAAGTCCTTGATCGCATCGATTTCCGACTTCACCTCGGCCACGAAGGCCTGAAAATCGCTCCCTTCGCGCATCTTTACCACGGCGCGCGCTGAATTTTCGCGCGCCTCGCATGCGTAGCGGTCGATGCCCGTCACCGCGTCCAGCGCGGTTTCAACCCGCTCGCAAATGGCGGTTTCAACCTCCTCAGGCCGCGCACCAGGGTATGGCACGCTGATCTCGACTTCGCTGGGGGCGGCGCGCGGGAAGGTTTCGCGCAACAGGCTTGGGCTGACGAACAGCCCCGCTGCCAGAAACAGGATCATCAGCAGGTTGGCAATCGTCGGGTGCGCCGCGAAGAACCGGATCATTGTGCTGCATCCTGGGCCAGAAGCTGCGACATCAGACCAGTGTCCGGATGCGGGTCCAGCAACAGCCCTTCGATCACCGGGCTGGGGGTGCTGAGCACAATGCGGCTGCCTTCGGCAACAGCGTCGGTGAACAGCGCGACCCCGCCCTGGACCATCCGCGGCGTGGCCTCGATGATCCGCAGACGATTGTCGTCATCGGCGATGTGAACCAGGCCGTCATGCAGCGCACTGCGTGGCAGGACGATCCCCGTGATCGGTGCGCCGCTGAGCGTAACATCGACAAACATGCCCTTGGTCAGAGGCGGGCGGATGCCTTCGCCGGTCTGACCATAGGCCGCCTGCACCTGCACCACCACGCCGACCGTTCCGGTCTTCTGGTCAATCTCGTCGCTGATCCGGTCCACGATGGCAGGCCATGTGACCAGTTCGGTCCCCAAGCGCAGCCGGACCTGGGCGCTCAAGCCCATATCGCGCAGAACCTCTCCCATCCGGGTCGGGTCCATCGGCAGGACTTTTGCCCCGGACTGGCCAGCCTGCATCAGACTGCGCAATGACCCCATGGACATCTGCGCCGTGACCTCGGCATTTTCAATCCCGTCAAAACTCGCGGCGGTCTGAGCCACCTTCAGGAACTGCCCGACCTCAACGCTATGGCTCGCGACCCGCGCGGCAAAAGGAAGGGTCAGTTCACTGCGCTCAAGGTTACGTTCAGCCGTGGCAAGCGTGGTCTGATAGACGGCGATCTGTTCGGCCTGAACCGCGCGTTGGGTCGGGATCAGGGCCAGCGACCCTTCGGCGCCCTGCACCTTCTGGCGTTGCGTCAGATGCGCGGCGCGCGCTGCGTCACGCGCGCTTTGCGTCAGAGTTCCCGCGGCGAACAAGGCCTCGGCCCGGGCGAGGTCCGAAGCCTTTACCGCCAGAGCTTCGCGTTCGATATCCAATGCGGCGCGCTGGTTAGCCTTAGACACATCCAGTTCAGCCAGACGCGCCTCGGCAGACCGGATGTTGGCGTTGGCCTGGGCAATGGCCAAGTTGAAATCAATCGGCGACAGACGCAAAAGCGTTGTGCCCGCTGGCAGGATCTGCCCGTCGCGCAGCCCCGGATTCACATATTCGATCGTTCCACCGACCTCGGCAATCGCCTCGAAGGTGCGCGCCGGGGAAACCAATCCGAACCCGACAATCGTCGGCACAATGGCCTGGCGTTCTGCGGTGATCACGCGGACCGCGCTGGCGCGTTCGGCAAGCTCGATGCGGGCCGGTGGCGGACTGTTGGAAACGACAAATGCCAGAATTCCCACGCCGATGGCGGCAATCGGAAGGGTGATCAGGGCCAGTTTGAAACCGGTTTTCATGGGTCGTATCCTTCATTCATGAAGAGCGTCAGTTGCAGGTCAAGCAAACGCGCGCCGTCCTGCACAAGGAGGGTGGCGTTTCGGGTCACGATCAGGCGCAGCACCAGGCTTTGAATGATCCCAAACAATAATGTCGCGGCGTCTTCGGCGGACAACCCTGCGCGCAGGTGTCCTGCCGCCTGCGCCATTTCAATGTTCCGGGTCAGGGACATGCGAAAAGCAGCCATTTCAGCCTGAATTGCCCGCCGTGCGTCGGTCAGGGTGCCGGTCGGATCACGGGTCACCATGATTTCCGGCAAGGCCGGCGTTTGGGCGACCAGGCGAAGGTGCCCCAGAACAAGCAGCCGCAAATTTTCGACGGGGTTTGCCCCGGTTTGTATGCCCAGTCGGACGTTATCGCGTATCCGTGCGCACAACGCTTCGGTGGCCTCGCGCCAGATGTCTTCCTTTTTGGGAAAATGCTTGTAGATCGCCGGCTGGGTCAGGCCAAGCCGCGCCGCGATCATGCCAGTTGTCACATGGTCCGGGCCGACGTCGAACGCCAGATCAAGGGTCGTGGCCAAAATCTCGGCCTTGCGATCACCGGAGGACTTGCGCGATTTCATGCTGATCTCTGGGCCCGTTTCGTTATCACCGCGATCGCGGCCCAGACGGTAAACCGCAGAGCTAGCGCGCCGACTGTGCGCATCTCAAACGGGGTGCCACGCAGAACCACAACAGCAAAGCCAAAGGCAACAAATGCGGTTGCGATGGCAATTAGGGCAGACAGTCGCACCGCCCAGCTTTTGTTCAGCCACAAGCCGATGCCGGCCAGAACATAGGCCCCACCCGCAAGAAAGTTGAACCAAAGAACAAACCCGACGTAATTCCCGGCAGATGCCCGAGAGGCAACAGACCCGAACAACACGCTGCCCCCGGAAAAAACGGTCATGACCCCAAAAATCATCGCAACGGCCGCCATGGGCTTTATCCAGCGGCGGACTGTGGACGGCGCTTGTGGGCGGCTTGGCATGAGAGTTTCCTTCTCGAAAGGTTATAGGCCCATAACTATCTACAGAAATCCCGCATTGCAATACGTCGGTTTGCTTTTTGGGGCGCCGGATTCCTGGGCACCCGATAAGGCGGCTTTCAAAGTCGAATGGGGTTGGACGTGCGCAACGAATGCCGCGCGGAAAACAGGACTTGTCGGAAGGTTTCGCCAATGGCAGGACGCGCGAGCGGGGTCAAAGCGGCGCGGTCTGCGGCGCATTTGGGGCTCGGAGAGGGGTGGCAAAAGCCTCGGGCCGTTCGTGGAAAAGGCGGGTGGATCGCACGACGGCGCCGCTCCCCCCCCTGTGGGTTCAGAGCGCAGCAGCCGGTCACCTCTGGCAGGCCCTCATCATCGTATTTGCACCTTGCAGGGGAAGTCACCTCAGCGTGACGCTATGGGAAGCGTGAAACTGTGTTGTGATATGCCCAGTTTCGGGGGGTTTTTACAAAGCGGCCTGCTTTACGCACGTCTGCCAGGGCAAGGCGGCCCAGCTCGGTGTTGCCTGATGCGCGTTGCAAGCTAACCCCTAAAATCTGCCCGGAACCGCTGACTGTGATGCGCAGGCTTGCACGGCCCTTGCCGACACCACGCGGGGCGCGGCGGGCAATCCGCGCCCGAACGCTGGCACCCCAATTGGCCAACAAGGATTGACGCTGGCTTTGTGAAAGGGTCGCAAATCCAACCCGGCCCAGTGAGTACAGCCGCCGGGCATTCTGCCCGGCCCCAAAACAATAGCTGCCCCGCCGGAGGCCCCATTGAAGGGCGCGCAAGCGCCCGCCCCTTCCTTACCCTAACCACGAAACGCGGCGGTCGCCGGAAAGGGGGGTGATAGTAGCACCCCCCTCTGGAAATACAGACGCCCCAAAAAAAGACAAACGCACCATGAAGATCCTTCACAAAGGTTTTGATACAATCACGCTGGCCGTTCAGGCAAATATCCCGCCCGAATTGTTCGCCTATCTGGAAGC
Source organism: Rhodobacteraceae bacterium UBA3087 (assembly GCA_002367285.1). Lineage (GTDB taxonomy): Bacteria > Pseudomonadota > Alphaproteobacteria > Rhodobacterales > Rhodobacteraceae > Aliiroseovarius_A. The sequence continues at coordinate 23,324 of DFBF01000194.1, forward strand.
TGAAAAGGAACAGGCTGAAGAGGCACGAGCGCCACGTCCTGTCAGCTATGGCGGGGCCGAGTTTGACCTCCAGCCCCATGGCGGCAGTGGATATCGGTTCTTGCTCACAGGCGGCGCTCTGAACGCCCGCTGGGCCTTCAAGAAACCCAATGCCCGCGATCCATGGGGCATTCGGATATCACTCGGCCCAACCCTCCTTGCCACACAGGGTTTAGGCTACGCGCGGGCCTACATCGACAAAACCCTAACCCGGCTTGGCATTCGATATAGCGCGCACCAGATAAGTCTCTCACGGGTCGACTTTTGCATCGATATCCTTGCACCTAAGTTTGAGCTGACCTCCGAGAACTTCGTAATCCACAGCCACACCAATCGCTCCGATCATCGAAGCCTTCCCGACGATGTCCGCAGTAATGGAAAATCAGGCCGGTTTACCTCAGTGACGGTCGGCAAGGTGCCCGGTCGTCAGGTGATCATCTATGACAAACGACAGGAAGTGATCGACCGCCAAAAACCAATTTGGTGGGAAATCTGGAACGCAAACCTGAAGCAGAATGATTTGCCCCCATTGGTTCCCTCAGAAGCCCCTCAAAGTCGCGTTTGGCGCATCGAGATACGCGCTGGTAAAAGCCTCTTAAAAGACCGTTGGCAGGTCAGAACATGGGCACAACTTGATGCCCTTTTCGGTGACATTGTTGCCGAAGCCTTTGGCAAGGTCCGCTATTGCATTCCCGATGCAACGGACAGCAATCGCGCACGTTGGACCAACCATCCGATTTGGGACTTGGCGTCCGACATCACCAACGATGACCTCTCCGAGATGCGGAGCTATGTCGATGCAAATGCGATCAAACACGTCCACCGCGAAGACCACATAAGGCTAATCTTGGCCCAGGTTGTCGGCAACGCAACCACCCTCGCAGCGCTTGAGGGCACCGAAGAGGCCGATCTAGCGAACTACATGGCCAGTGTTGGAACAAAGCTCTCA
>DFBF01000158.1 GCA_002367285.1 Rhodobacteraceae bacterium UBA3087
ACGGCCTTGATCCCCGGTGGGCTCTTTCACATCGGAATGAAACTGGGTATGGGCGAACTCCGCGACGGCATCGGCCGTTTCTATGCCTATTACTCCGAGGATGAATTGTTGCAGCACCTGACCACCGCCGGCTTCACGGCCGAAAGTATCACCCATGGCGAAGGCAAAGGTCTGAGCGGTCAGATCGACCCCTGGATCGTGGTGCACGCCCGTGGCTGAGTTCTTTGCCTATACCGATGGCGCCTGTTCCGGCAATCCCGGACCCGGTGGCTGGGGCGCGTTGCTGCAAGCCAAGGAGGACGGCAAGCTGGTCAAGGAACGCAACCTGAAAGGCGGCGAAGCCAACACCACCAACAACCGGATGGAGCTGTTGGCCGCCATCAATGCGCTGGAAACGCTGGGCAAGCCCTGCTCGATCACCGTCATCACCGACAGCCAGTATGTGAAGAACGGCGTCACCGGCTGGATCCACGGCTGGAAACGCAACGGTTGGAAAACCTCAGCGAAAAAGCCCGTGAAAAACGCCGACCTGTGGCAACGCCTGGACGAAGCTCAGGCGCGGCATGCGGTAACTTGGGAATGGGTCAAGGGCCACGCGGGACACCCCGAAAACGAACGTGCAGACGAACTGGCCCGCGCGGGTATGGCGCCCCACAAAAAGTAAGCTGAACACACCCTCCGCCTGTCCCTTTGCAGGACACGGGCCGATGGGGTGGTGCGCAAAAGGGCTGGCTATTTTACATAAGTCTGCCAGAGCCAGATCAGGAACACAGCCCCCAACACGGCCCCAATGAACCCAAAGGCCATGCCGGTCAACGCCAGCAAAAACCGAAGCAAAAGCCCGCCAATCAGCGCGCCCAGAACACCGATGGCCACCGTGGTGGGCACATTGGCGTCAATGTCCATGAGGCGTGTGGCCAGAAACCCGGCCGCGGCACCCAGTATGATAAGAAGAATAACAGGCATGACCCCAATATGGGGATTTTGCGGCGAATTGAAAGCCTAGAGCGTTTCGAGAAAAGGGTGTGCCATGCGTTTTTCTCGAAACGCCCACTCGGTCGATGTATTGGGTGGTGTTTCCACGCCCCCTGTCTCAGCCTTAAGCAGGAACGCTTTAACTGACGCAATCAGGCATATCAAAGCCGCGCAGAAAGTCTTGCGCCTGCATCGCGCGTTTGCCGGGGCGTTGGGCGGCCAGAACCTCGATCGCGCCATCGCCACAGGCGACCACCAACCCGTTCAGCACCTGGCCGGGCGTTCCGCTGCCCTCGGCCAGACGGCTCGCCAACAGCTTGACCTGTTCGCCTGCGATGTCGCATTTCGCGCCGGGAAAGGGGGACAAGCCACGGATCAGGCGATCGACCTCGACCGCAGGGCGCGACCAGTCGATCCGCGCCTCGGTCTTGTCGATTTTGCTGGCATAGGTCACGCCGTCTTCGGGCTGCACCTCAGGTATCAGCGCGTTAACCTGCCCCAGCGCATCAACGATTAAACCGGCCCCCATGCCAGACAAACGGTCATGCAGCTGGGCGGTGGTTTCTTCGGCCCCAATCGCTGTGGAGTCGCGCAACAAAACGGGGCCTGTGTCCAGCCCGGCCTCCATCTGCATGATGCAAATGCCGGTCTGCGCGTCGCCCGCCATGATCGCGCGGTGGATCGGCGCAGCCCCACGCCAGCGCGGCAACAGCGACGCGTGGATGTTCAGGCAGCCATGCGTTGGCGCGTCCAAAATGGCCTGGGGCAGGATCAACCCATAGGCCACGACCACACCGATATCCGCACCCAGCGCAGCGAATACGGCCTGTTCATCTGCACCCTTCAGCGACACGGGATGGTGCACCTCCAGGCCCAGCTGCAATGCACGGGCATGAACCGGCGTCGGGCGGTCTTTCTTGCCGCGACCCGCCGGGCGCGGCGGCTGGCAATAGACCGCGACCACCTCATGCCCCGCCTCAATCAACGCATCCAGAACCGGAACGGAAAACTCCGGCGTGCCCATGAAAACAACCTTCATTGCATCGCCTTTTTGGCTTTTTTCAACAACATGTCGCGTTTCACCTTGGACAGGTTGTCGAAATACATGCGCCCGTTCAGATGGTCGATCTGGTGCTGCACGGATGTGGCCCACAAGCCGATGAAATCACGTTCCTCAACCTCTCCCTCCACATTCAGAAACCGCACGGTCACCGCACGCGGACGTTTGAAACCCGCCGACAGACCGGGCAAGTTCGGGCTGGCCTCTTCGTGTTCGCGATATTCGACCGAGGCATGCAGGATTTCCGGGTTCGCCAGGCGCACCGCTTGACCACGGGCGTCGGAACAATCAACCACGGCCAGACGCTGCATGATGCCCAGTTGCACGGCGGCCAGACCAACACCGGGCATGGCGTCCATGGCTTCGATCATTTCGTCCCAAATGGCGCGGGTGTCATCAGTCACGGCCTCGACCGGATCAACGGCGGTGCGCAACCGTTTATCGGGCCACATAAGGAAAGGGCGGTGGGTCATCTGGCGTACTCCTGTTCCAGAACGGCGCGCATATCAGGTGAGACGCGGTCAAATGTGACGATGCCGTTCAGGTGGTCCAATTCGTGTTGGGCGCAAATGGCGGCGAACCCGGTCAGAACCTCGATATGCGTGTCCCCCGCAAGGTCGCTCCAGCGCATCCGCACCTGGGTTGGGCGCGTGACGTCTGCGGTGATGCCAGGGATCGACAAGCAGCCCTCAGGCCCCGTTGCAACCTGATCCGAGGCCCATTCGATCACGGGGTTCACCATGGTCACTGGCGATTTCACGCCTTCTTTCCAGGTGACATCCATAACGAAAACACGCTGCATCACGCCGACTTGCGGCGCGGCCAGCCCGCGTCCCTGCGCGGTGTACATCGTGTCGAACATGTCAGCAGCCAGATCGTGCAACGCGGCCAGATCCGTAACCGGGTCGCACAGGTGCGACAGGCGTGGATCAGGCCAGGTCAGGATCGCGCGCGCCGTCACATCCGCGCCTGTTCGCGCTTCAGCTTCTGCATCTTGCGGGTGATCATCTGGCGTTTCAGCGGTTTGAGGTAATCAATGAACAGCTTGCCATCCAGGTGGTCGATTTCGTGCTGCACACAGGTCGCCCAGAGACCATCGAAATCGGCCTCCTGAAGGTCGCCGCTTGTGTCCAGCCAACGCACGGTCACATCGGCGGGCCGGGTGACTTCGGCGTATTGGTCGGGGATCGACAGGCAGCCCTCCTCGTACACGCTTGTGTCGTCCGAGGACCGGATGACCTCAGGATTGAACATGACCATGGGCTTGGGCGGCACGCCCTCGGCCTTTTCGCAATCCAGCACGATCAGCCGTTGAGTGATGCCAACCTGCGGCGCGGCCAGGCCAATGCCAGGCGCGTCATACATCGTCTGCAACATGTCATCGGCCAGCACGCGCAGCTCATCCGACAGGTCGGGCACGGCGTCACATACCTTTTTCAGGCGCGGGTCGGGGTGGATCAGGATCGGTCGTATGGTCATGGCAGGTATTTAGGCGATGTGCCGCGCCTTCGCAACGCCCCTTGCGCGCGGCAAAAACGCCGTTAGCTTGGCGCAAGGCACGCGAAGGAGATCCGCCATGAATTTCGACGAAGACATCAACCGCTTTGGCACCCATTCCGTAAAATGGGACATGATGGAGAAGATTTACGGCGTGCCCGCCAAGGACGGCATTTCCATGTGGGTCGCCGATATGGACTTTCGCCCGCCGGCCTGCGTGCAAAACGCGCTTCAGGGGATGCTGGATCACGGCATCTATGGTTATTACGGCGACGAAAGCGGGTATCGCAATGCGATCTGCTGGTGGATGCAGGAACGCCATGGCTGGACGGTTGATCCCGCCGCGATCTTCACCACGCATGGTCTGGTCAATGGCACCGCGATGTGCATCGATGCCTTTACACAGCCCGGCGACGGCGTGGTGCTGTTCACCCCGGTCTATCACGCTTTTGCCCGCGTAATTTCGGCCGCCGGGCGCGAAGTGGTCGAAATGCCGCTGGCCAACATCAACGGGCGGTATGAATACGACTTTGATGCCTATGATGCGGCGATGACGGGCAACGAAAAGATGCTGGTGCTGTGTTCGCCGCACAACCCCAGTGGGCGTGTTTGGACCCGTGAAGAACTGGAGGACGTGGCCGCCTTTGCAAAGCGTCACGACCTGATACTGGTGTCTGATGAAATCCACCACGACCTGGTGATGCCGGGGTCCACCCATACCCCGATGACGGCCATAGACGGCATCGAAGACCGGCTGGTCATGATGACCGCGACGACGAAAACCTTCAACATCGCGGGCAGCCATTCCGGCAATGTAATCGTCACCGACCCGGACCTGCGCGCCAAATTCGCCGGGCGCATGGCGGCAATGGGCCTGTCGCCGAACAGTTTCGGCCTGTACATGGCTGAAGCTGCCTATTCCCCCGAAGGGGCCGCCTGGGTCGACGATCTGGTGCAATATCTAAATGGCAACCTGCGCCTGTTTGACGAAGGGATCAACGCAATCCCCGGCCTTGCCTCGATGAAGATGGACTCGACCTATTTGGCCTGGGTCGATTTCTCCGGCACCGGCATGGGGCCCGAGGAATTCACCCGCCGCACCGAACAAGACGCGCGTATCGCGGCGAACCACGGGCCGACCTTCGGGACAGGCGGAGAGGATTTCTTGCGCTTCAACCTGGCCACGCCGCGCGCTCGCGTGGTTGAGGCGGTTGAGCGGATGCAAAAGGCGTTCAGCGACCTGCAATAATCCGGCGGCGTAGACCGGCGATCCCCCGCGCATTCACCCTGCGCGGGGTTGCTGTCAGCGTGACAGCCGTCATGCTGGGCGCATGAAACGTCTGGCCCGCCTGTTTTCTGTCCTGACTCTGTTGGTGTTTGCCGCCGGTGTGGCGGTCATGCTGTATGATCGGTCCGCCCCGGTGGCGGTGCCGGAAATGGCTCCGCTGACAAGTCAGATCGACCATATCCTGATCGAAAAATCCGCGCGCCGCATGACGGTGTTTCGGGCGGGGGATGCCTTGAAAACCTATCGCGTCGCACTGGGGTTCACCCCCTCTGGCGACAAGGTTCAAGAGGGCGACGGGCGCACGCCCGAAGGCGTCTTTTCGCTTAACCGTCGCAATCCGCAAAGCGCCTATCACCTGTCGCTGGGCATTGATTACCCCCAAACCGACGACGTGACCCGCGCCCGAAATGCTGGTGTGTCGCCCGGCGGGGATATCTTTATCCATGGCCAACCCAATGGGTTGGGGCGCATTGGCGCGTTGCCCTATGACTGGACTGCCGGCTGCATCGCCGTGTCGGACGCCGACATCGAAGAACTGTGGCGGGTGGCCCCGAACGGAACCCCGGTGGAAATCAGGCCCTGACCAGACCCGTTCCTCACCCCATGTTCGGGATCAAACCGACAGGTGCGTTTTCTTCGCGGGCGAAATCCAGCGGGGCTTTGTCCACTGCGGCGGTGGACCGTTTGAATTCATACCGCATCTGACCCATCTCTTCCTCGGACGCGACGATCAGGCACTGATACAGGTGGCGCGACCCATCATAGAGGTCGACCAAGCCACGCAAATGCGGCGCGCGTTCGGCGTCCAGCGAAAACCCTTTGTCCCAGTATTTCAGCACCGGGAACACGTCGTCATTCACACGCACCCGCAGACGGCTGCGTTTTTTCATGTCGCGTTTGCGGGCGGCTTCCAGCCCCTCGCGCACGTCTTTCGGCAGAAAATCCATGTTGTTCTTCCCAGGTCGGTCCAAATCGGAAACCCATGATGGCACGGCATTGGTAACCGTCAAGTTAACCTTTTACGACAATCCGTTTCCCACCCGACCTGTGCAGATCTGCAACGCCCCTGCGCGCGGGTGCCGGTTTTCCCGCCCCGGCTCTGACCCTAGATACACAGGACACGAAAAACGGAGGCCACCATGGGTCAACTCATCAACGGCACCTGGCACGACACCTGGTATGATACGAAATCCACCGGCGGCGCTTTTGTGCGATCGACGGCAGGGTTTCGTAACTGGATCACCCCGGACGGCGCGCCGGGGCCCAGCGGTGAAGGTGGGTTTCCCGCCGAAACCGGCCGCTATCACCTCTATGTTTCGCATGCCTGCCCTTGGGCGCATCGCACATTGATCTTTCGCGCCCTAAAGGAGTTGACGGACCATATCACCGTCTCGGTCGTCCACCCCGACATGTTGACCGGCGGCTGGAGCTTTGACACGGATTTCCGTGGTGCAACCGGTGACACGCTGTATCAGCGGCCCTTCCTGCGCGACATCTATACCAAGGCCGCGCCAGATATTTCAGGCCGCGTCACTGTGCCAATCCTGTGGGACAAGGCGCGTGAAACCATCGTGTCGAACGAAAGCTCGGAAATCATCCGTATGTTCAATTCAGCCTTTGACGGGATCACCGGCAACATCGATGATTTCTGGCCCGAACCGCTGCGTGACCAGATCGAGACCTTTAACATCCGCTTCTATGACACGGTGAATAACGGCGTATATCGCGCGGGGTTTGCCACGTCTCAGGCGGCTTATGACAGCGCTGTTACGGCGCTGTTTGACAGCCTGGATTGGCTGGACGGCCACTTGGCAAACACCCGATACCTGCTGGGCGCACACAGCACAGAAGCCGACTGGCGCCTGTTCACCACGCTTTTGCGGTTCGACCCGGTCTATCACCTGCATTTCAAATGCAATCGCAGGCGGATCATCGACTACCCAAACCTCTGGGCCTATGCACGTGATTTGTACCAACAGCCGGGCGTTGCGGATACCGTGAACATGGATCACATCGTGCGCCACTATCACTA
>DFBF01000053.1 GCA_002367285.1 Rhodobacteraceae bacterium UBA3087
GGCCTTCAGTTTGGCGGGTCAACCAGCAGCTGGCGGCGCATCGCCCATAAGGTGGCCGACGTGGTTTACAGCCGGATCACCGGCGAAACCGGATATTTCGACAGCCGGGTGGTGTTTGTCGCCGAAAGCGGCCCCAAGAACGCGCGCCGCAAGCGGTTGGCGATCATGGATTACGATGGCGCCAATGTGCAATACCTGACCGACAGCAACGACCTGGTGCTGGCGCCGCGCTTTTCGCCGACGGGGGATCGCGTGCTCTATACCAGCTATAAGACCGGGTTCCCGCGCATCTATGTGATGGACGTGGGCACGGTTCAGCAACGTGTGCTGGAAGACCAGGACGGCACGATGACCTTCGCGCCGCGCTTTTCGCCTGATGGCAATACGGTGGTGTTTTCACTGTCCTCGGGGGGCAATACCGACATCTATCGCATGGATATCAACGGCGGCAATCGTCAGCGCCTGACCAGTGCGCCGTCGATCGAAACCGCGCCCAGCTTTTCGCCCGACGGCAGCCAGATCGTGTTCGAAAGCGACCGGTCCGGCGCGCAGCAGCTGTATGTCATGCCCGCCACGGGGGGCGAGGCCAAGCGCATTAGCTTTGGCCCCGGCCGCTATGGCACCCCGGTCTGGTCGCCGCGCGGTGATCTGATTGCCTTTACCAAACAGAACCAGGGCCGGTTCCACATTGGCGTCATGCGCACGGATGGCTCCGAAGAGCGGCTGCTCACGGCTTCGTTTCTTGACGAAGGCCCCAGCTGGTCGCCCAATGGCCGCGTGATTATGTTCATGCGCGAAAGCCAGGGGGCCAGCGGGCAAGCGGCGCTGTATTCGGTCGATATCTCAGGGCGTAACCTGCGGCGTGTGTCGACGCCCGGGGCGGCGTCGGACCCGGCCTGGAGCCCGTTGCAGAGGTAGCGTTTTCCAAATTCGGGCGGGGGTGTTAGACTGCCGCCCAATAAAGATGAAAAAGAACAGAGCAGTTTAACAGTTGGACAGGACAGTGTGATGAAACATCTTGTGAAAGCAGTATTGCTGGTTGGCGCGCTGACCGCCTCGGCCTGCACCAATGCGGGTCGATTTGGCGATGGCGCGGGGGGCGGTGCGGGCGCTGGGACCAGCGCGATTGTGCCCGGGTCGGCCTCGGACCCAACCAGCCCGGCCTATTTCCAACAGACCGTGGGTGACCGCGTTCTGTTTGCCATTGATCAGTCGACCCTGTCGGGTAGTGGTGTCGATGTGCTGACCAAACAGGCGGCTTGGCTTATGGAAAACCCGGCCTTTAGCGCGATCATCGAAGGCCACGCGGATGAACAGGGCACACGCGAATACAACCTTGCGCTGGGCGCGCGGCGTGCCAGTGCGGTGCAGAATTTCCTGATCGAACGCGGTGTGGCTCCGGGCCGTCTGAAGACGGTCAGCTATGGCAAGGAACGTCCGCTGGAAATCTGTTCGGACGAAAGCTGCTATGCCCAGAACCGGCGCGCTGTGACGGTGCTGTCGGCTGGCGGCGCAACCAGCTGAGAAGGATAGGGTGATGAAGCCGCTTTTCGGGGCCATTTTGGCCGCATCCATCGGGCTGGCATCGCCCGCCTTGTCACAGGCCCGCGGCCAGTCCTTGGCCGACATCCGCCAGGAACTGTCGGTGCTGTTCGTTGAAATCCAGACGTTGAAGCGCGAGCTGAACACGACGGGGGCGGCCGGGGGCGTTATCACCGGCGGATCAACCACCGCGCGGCTGAATGCCATCGAGGGCGAACTGTCGCGCCTGATCGGCAAGACCGAAGAACTGGAGTTCCGCATCAATTCCATCGTCAAAGATGGCGGCAATCGCATTGGCGATCTGGAATTCCGCCTGTGTGAACTGGAAGAGGGCTGCGACCTGGCCACGGCCGGGCAGGGCGGCACGCTGGGCGGCGGTGAGGCCCCCACAGGCCCCGTGACCGTTGCGCCGACCGACACGGGCGGCCAGATGGCCGTCGGTGAACAGGCTGATTTTTCGGCGGCAATGGACGCGTTGGGCCAGGGGGCGTTCGAAGACGCCGAGGCCCGGTTTGCGCGTTTTACCGAAACCTATACCGGCGGTGCGTTGACGGGCGAAGCGCAGTACCACCGCGGTGAGGCGCTGGAAGGTCTGGGGCGCACTTCTGATGCGGCGCGCGCCTTTCTGACGTCGTTTTCCGGTAGCCCGAACGGCAAACGCGCGCCGGATGCTCTGTTCAAGCTGGGCACGTCGCTGGGTGCTTTGGGCCAAACGTCCGAGGCCTGCGTGACCCTGTCCGAGGTTGCCGTGCGGTTTCCCGGCAATCCGACCGTGGCCGATGCCGAAGCTGCACGTCAGGGGCTTGGCTGTCAGTGAGCGACAGGATGATTGATGACACCATGGGGGGAGCGCTGGCGCGTTCCCCTTTTGCGTCGCTGGGGGTTGCGGTGTCGGGCGGCGGCGATTCCGTTGCGTTGCTGCATCTTTTGAGGGACTGGTGCGCGGGCCAGGATGTGCCCCTGCACGCGGTCACCGTCGATCATGGCCTGCGCCCTGAGGCGGCAGACGAAGCGCGGTTCGTGGCCGAGCTTTGCGCCGGGCTGGGGGTGTCTCATGACACGCTGACATGGTCGGACTGGGACAGGCGCGGCAACCTGCAAGACGCGGCGCGAACGGCGCGATACGGGTTGATTGCCGACTGGGCACAGGCGCGCGGGGTAAACGCCGTAGCGCTGGGCCATACGCTGGACGATCAGGCCGAAACCGTCCTGATGCGGCTGGCCCGTGGCTCGGGTGTGGATGGTCTGGCAGCGATGCAAGGCGACTGGACGGTGGACGGAACGCGATACCTGCGCCCGCTGTTGCATGTGTCGCGCGAAGACCTGCGCCAGATCCTGCGCGATCGGGGCCTGGGCTGGATGGATGACCCCTCAAACGAGGACGCTCGGTTTGACCGGGTCAAGGCGCGCCGGGCCCTGGCGGCGCTTTCTGACCTCGGTTTGGACGCAAATCGCCTGTCGGACACGGCCATACGCATGAAATATGCGCGAAATGCGCTGGAACGCCATGCGCAAGACGCCGCCTGTCAGGTCTGCACGATCCGGGGCGGGGACGTGGTGTTCGACCTCGAAAAGGCATCTGATCTGCCCTATGACACCCAGACGCGGCTCTATGCCCATGCGCTGATGTGGGTGGCCTCAACCGCCTATCGCCCGCGTCGGGATGCGCTGTTTGAGGCCATCGCGCTGGCGGCTGGTGGTGACCGGCGCACCTTGCATGGCTGCATGATCCAAGGTGACCTGGATAGCATCGTAATTTCACGTGAATACAACGCAGTACGCGACAAACGCGTGGTGCCTGGAATGGTTTGGGACAGCCGGTGGCGGCTGGACGGGCCGGAACAGAACGTGCAAATTCGCGCCCTGGGACATACGGTCAGCGATTGTCCTGAATGGCGT
>DFBF01000010.1:0-9358 GCA_002367285.1 Rhodobacteraceae bacterium UBA3087
CTTCAGTTCAAGAAACAGAACGCGCCCGTCGCAGAGCACCATCAGGTCGGCAAAACCCGCGTGCACGCCCATGCCGACGAGGATCGCCTGGCGCTTTGCGCCGCGCGGCCCAGCCTCGGTCACCTCATTGGCGCAGTGATGGATGATGGCTGTGCGCGGCAGGGCAACGCGTAACACCTGTACCACCGCACGCTGCAGATCGGCCTCAGGGCTGCACGATAACGCGCCAATCGCAGGTTCAACCGTGCTGTCGCGGCTTGCGTGTCATGGCAGGACACCGCAGCCAGTTTGCGTTGCCAATGCCGGGGGGTGGCCGGGATCATAACAGCGTTATGCGACCGCGCAAACGGAGCCTGGATCTCATAGGAAAAGAGCGCAGGTGCGTTGGTCGTTTGCGCCAGACGGGCGGCAAGGGCTCTGGCCAGTGACGCGGTCGCCCGGTGATCGGGGTGATAGTCGAACGTCACAGGGGCAAGGATCACGGTCGGGGCACAATCCGAAGCGTAGGTCATTGCCCGTGCGATCACCGCAGGATCATCCGCCCAGTCCCCGGACAGCGTTTCCGGGGCCAGGGGGCCGCACGCCATGATCCGATCACCCAGGGCCGCAACGCTTGCGGTGAATTCTTCGGTCCGAATGGCGGCGCGTCGCTCCGGTGGAGTCTGGCCCAGTCGCCCGGCCCCGGACAAGCGCCCGTCGGTGATCAGCAACACATGCACGTTCACTCCGAAATCGCTGAGTGCGGCAATCGTCGCCCCTGCACCCAGCGCTTCGTCGTCAGGGTGGGGGGCCAGGACCAATACCGTGCCCCCGGCGCGCAGCCCAAAATGGCGCGCCGCACTGTCGGCTGAGGCTGGTGGTGTCCGCTGCCGAAACACGGCAGAGCTGTGGAGGATCGCAAGGTTGGTGCGGGTGATCAGGTCGAACGTAATGCGCTTGAACGGACGGGCGAGACGACGGCTAACCGACATCAAAATCCCCGATCATCATGTCTGGTATTAACTGATCGACCAACAATGTTTCAAACCCGGGCAGAGATTTGGCCGCGATTGAAAATTGCCCGTCTGGCACCCGACGATAGCCGATGTCGCACAACGCTTGCGCCAATGCAGAGCCCTCGACAGCCCAGCACGAAATCACCCGTGTGGGAAAACCCGCCAGAGCATTGGTCAAACTGAGCAACAGATCAAAAAGCCCTGCCGCCGGTTCATGCGCCTGAGTATCGCAAATCGTGACAAAGCGCCGGGACCGCCCCCGTCGCCGACACATGGCGTTTCCGTGCCGGGTGGAAACCAGGTCATAACTGACCCCGGGACGGTCCTGAAAACGTCGCTTGCGGGCCGCGTCCGACCGGTCGTTGCGAAAAACCGTGTGCGCCGGTGGTGGCACGGTCTCGGTCGGGTCGGCTGGTGAGATTGGGCGCAGCCAGTTGATAAGCTCTGCGTGAAACTCGAAAAGACACAGACTGCCAAGCTCATGAAAACCAGACACCCGCATTGTTTTTGTCATACGCCCAGACGGAATACCGGTAAGAATTTGCACCCCGGTTTTTGCTAAATCGCCCTGTGCAAAAGACAGGAACCGGGTGAACAGATGGCGTCCTTGCCAAGCGGGATCGACCAGGGTCGATTGGCTTTCAGCGATCGGCACCCGTGTATCGCCCACCAGGCCGTATCGAAAATTAAAGCCCTCGTACGCGACGATTTTCCCGGCCGCCTCGGCCACGCAGGCCGATGGATGGGGGAACTCAGAAAAATCGGGCAGGTCACGATGCCGTTCCGTACGCCAGATCAGGTCGTCGGCAGATTGTCGGGTATGATAGTGGCTTTGATGAAGATCGCGCACAGCCTGACTGTCGCCATCTTTCATCCACCGCACAACGCAGTCGGGTTCCATGTCAGTGCCTTTACGGTTGAGTATTGGCCAGTTTTCAGTCTTGATCATTGTCACGTCGGTGTCCAGAACGTGGGGACATTTGAGCATCTACAATGTCACCAACCGAAAAGCTGCCACCGATCATGAACTCTCGGCCACAATCCAGTTTGACCGCATTGGATCAAACCGCGTCGACCGACGCGCAGATCGAACAGGCGATCCTGTCGACCGTCGCCTATCGCGACTGCTTTGATTTTCCGGTAAATCTGGGCGAAATCCATCGTTTTTTGCACGGTGTTCGGTGCACACCCCAAGACGTGGCCCGCGTGATTTCGGTTTCAAACCTGTGCCATGGGCGGCTGGAAACGGATGGGCTGTACCATTGTCTGGCCGGCCGCAACGCCATCATCTCAGGTCGCTATTCGCGCGAGACCCGCGCGCAATCGCGGCTGAAAACAGCCCGCAAAATTGCCCGTGTTCTGGCCAATATTCCCCATATCCGCATGGTCGCTTTAAGCGGCTCCCTGGCCGCGCGAAACAGCACCAAGGGCGATGATCTGGACTTTTTCTGCGTGACTGAGCAGGGCAAGTTATGGCGCACGCGCGCGCTGGTTCTGTGCGTCAAGCTGATGGATGCCAAGACGACGCGCAACAAAATTTGCCCGAATTTTTTCCTGTCCACAGCCGCGCTGAGCCTGGACACGCAGCGCATGTATATCGCCCATGAGGTGGCTCAGATGGTGCCAATGTATGGTCTGGATACATACGCTCGAATGAGGACGCAGAACGCTTGGGTCGATGCGATTTTGCCAAATGCAACGCAGCCTCCCGACATGGCCGAAGGGCTGCGTGTTTCTGCCCGCAGCCCCGTCAAGACCGCTTTGGAATGGGTGATGCAGACCCCGCCGGGGACGTGGTTTGAACGCGTTGAAAGTGAGCGGAAAATCCGCCGCTTCAACTCGGAAGACTTCTATGACACCCCGCACACCCAGTTCACCAAGGAACGCACCGGGCAGCGGAAATTCATAGGGGACTGGGTCGAAACCGAATGGCAGGCCCGATTGGCCGAACTTCAATCCCCGAAGCTCGCGCATCGTGAAAGGAAATTGGAGTCATGAATGCCCCGCTTATTCCGCGCCCCAACCGACCTTTGCAAATCCTCACACGCTTTGGGCTCAGGCTGATCCGCCCAATCTTGCTGCCTCGGGTGCGTCGCCCGGTGATCGAAACCCCCGACGGGCTGTTGTTGGCAACCATCCCCACGGTATTCAACCCGGTGGTATTTCGCGCTGGCGTCATGTTGGGGCGGGCGGCGGGCTCTGTCGGTGCACCGAAGGCGCCAGACCGGTCCCGGATGCTGGACATGGGCTGTGGCACCGGAATTGTCGGTGCCTATGCGGCGCGTTCCGGTTTCGATGTCACCTCGGTTGATATCAACCCGGATGCGGTTCGCGTGGCCCGGGCCAATGCAATCCTGAACGGTCTCGAAGACAAAATCACGGTGCTTCAGGGCGATCTGTTTTCCCCGTTGGAGGGCCAGACCTTCGATCTGGTCTGCTTTGGTCCACCGTATTTCAAAGGCCCGCCCAAGAACGAACGCCTCAGCCGCGCGTTCTGGAGCGAGAACCTGATGGACAAATTCGCACGGGACTTGCCCGGCTATTTGACCCCCGGTGCCAGGGTTCTGATCCACCTGTCAACCGATGGCGACAGCGAAGGCTTTCTGACCCCCGCCGCCGAGGCCGGGTTCGAAATCTCGGTCTTCACCCGCAAAAACTATGGCAACGAAATCATGACCGTTTATGAAATGCATCTTCCCGGCTAAGGTGGTCCTTGCTCAAAGTGCGACAGGAGAGCGACGTGAAAATACTGGTTGGCCAAGCCTACCACCTTCGGCTGGATCCCAAAAACTGGGACAGCATGGAGCTGTTCCCACCATTGGGCAGCCTGTATGCCGCCGCGGTTCTGCGTGCGGGCGGCCATGACGTCGCCTTTTCGGATTCCATGATTGCCGCCGATACGGGCGTCTGGGAGGCAGCCTTGGACCGGGCCAAACCCGATGTTGCCCTGCTGTATGAGGACAATTTCAACTATCTCACCAAGATGTGCCTGTTGAACATGCGCGACGCTGCCGAGGTGATGATTAAAGCCGCCAAACAGGCCAATGCGATTGTCGTGGTGGCGGGGTCTGACGTGTCCGACGTGCCCCAAACCTATCTGGATTTTGGCGCTGACATTGTGATAAATGGTGAAGGCGAAGTCACGCTGGAGGAGCTGGTCGACACCATCGCGCAAACCGGCCTGTCCGGGTTGAACGACATCGAAGGCATCACCTTTCGCGACGCTGATGGGCAGGTGGTGCGCACCGCTAAACGCCGCACTCTGCGCAATATCGACGACCTGCCGATGCCCGCTTGGGACCTTGTTGATCTGGACCAGTACCGTGCCATGTGGGCCGGGCGGCGGGGGCGGTTCGACCTGAACGTCGCCACCTCGCGCGGGTGCCCGTTCCATTGCAATTGGTGTGCCAAACCGATCTGGGGGCGGGCGTATAATGCCCGCAGCCCGGAAAAGATTGCCGATGAATTTCAGATGCTTGCCAAACTGGCAAACCCGGACCGTATCTGGATCATGGATGACATTTTCGCCATGAAACCCCGTTGGGCGCGTGCCTTTAGCGAGGCGCTCAAGGCGCGGGGCACCCGTGTTCCGTTCAAATGCCTCAGCCGTGCCGATCTATTGCTGCGCAAAGGCGAGGTTGCGGCGCTGGCCGATGCGGGCTGTGATGAGCTGTGGATCGGTGCAGAATCCGGCAGTCAGAAAATCCTGGATGCGATGGAAAAAGGCACGGCCATTCAAGAAATCGATGACGCCACACGCCTGTTGAAGGATCACGGCATTTCGGTCGGGTATTTCCTGCAATACGGGTATCCCGGCGAAACCTGGGCGGATATCAAACAGACCTTCGCGCTGCTGCGTCGCAATCTGCCCGACGTAATCGGTATCTCCGTGTCCTATCCTCTGCCGGGCACACCGTTTCATGACCGGGTGCTGGATCAACTGGGCACGAAACAGAATTGGCAGCACGCGGACGATCTGGACCTGATGTATCAGGGCCCGTTCAAGACGGCGTTTTACCGGGTGTTGCATCGTTATACCCACCGTTTGACCCGCTTTTACCGTGGCGTTCGTCAGCCCATCCGCCGCGACGCGCGTGGGCGTGCCAAGGTTGGCGCTTCCCTGCGGTACGCTGGCGGCACCGTGCGGGCGCTGCTGTATATGGCGGTGTTGTGGCCGCAGTTGCAGGCGCATCGTCTGACCTCGAAATCAGGCATTCAGGCGATTGACCCGGAGCTCAGCCGCGCCGCTGCGGGCCTTGGTGAGCTGAACCTGACGGGCAAGGAATAGGTGTGGATATCCTGCTGTGCCATAGCTATTTCTTGACCCTCGATCCGTTGGAACAGAAGGTCATGAAGCCCTATCCGCCGCTGGGCTTGATGTATATTTCGTCCTTTCTGAAATCGCGCGGGCTGGTGGTCGGGTTTTGTGACACGACCTTTTCGGACTATGGTGCGGTGGCGCAACGAATTGAAAACGAACAGCCTTTTGCGGTCGGCATCTATACCAATCTGATGACCCGCAAACACGTTCTGGCAATCATGGAAATGGCAAAGGCGGCGGGCAGCCTGATTATCTTGGGCGGGCCCGAGGCGACAAACTACAGCGACGAATACCTGTCGCGCGGTGCCGATGTGATCGTGAACGGTGAAGGCGAACACACCATGGCCGAGCTGATCCCGCATCTGCGCCGCCATGGTGTGACTCAGCTTGAGGGCATCAACGGCCTGACCTATCGCGAAGACCAAGGCCATGTGCGCACGACCAAACCGCGCCCTCTGGACCGAAAGATCGACGAGTTCCCGTTCCCCGACCGCGCCGCCATCGATCTGGAACGATACATGGGCGTTTGGGAAAAACACCACGGCGTGCGGTCGGTGTCGCTGATCACCGCCCGGGGCTGTCCGTACCGTTGCCAATGGTGCAGCCATTCGGTGTTCGGTCACAGCTATCGCCACCGCTCGCCCGAAAATGTCATTGAAGAACTGCTTGAGATAAAACGGACCTATGGCCCCGACCAGGTCTGGTATGCCGACGACGTGTTTACGATGAATTACCGCTGGCTGAACCGCTTTGCCGACCTGCTTGAGGAACACGACCTGCACTATCCGTTTGAAAGCATCTCACGCGAGGATCGTTTGACCGAGGACGTGGTGAAAACCCTGAAACGCATGGGCTGTTACCGGATCTGGATTGGTGCCGAAAGCGGGTCACAACGCATTCTGGATGCGATGGAGCGGCGCACGAATGCTGTGCGAATGCGCGAGATGATCACCCTGTTGCAAGATCACGGTATCCGTGCCGGGACCTTCATCATGGTTGGCTATGAGGGCGAGACATTTCAGGATCTGTCGGACACGGTCCAACACCTCAAATCCGCTTTGCCCGACGACGTGCTGTCCACCCTGTCCTATCCGATCAAGGGCACGCCCTATTACGAAAAGGTCGCGGACCGCATCGTTCTGCCCGAAGACTGGGCGACTTCCACCGAGCGGGACGCGCGCATCGCCGGGCGCCATTCGCGCCGGTATTATAATTCAGTCGAGGCCTGGGTGCAGTCCGAAGTGCAACTGTCCCGGGCCCTGAAATCCGGGTTTGCGGGTTTGGTGAAAGCACCCAAGTTGCAGCTGCAATCAATCCGCCACAGGGCCAATATGTGGCGGCGGCGTCACGAGGTCGAGGCATGACACCATCTGCCTTTGATGGGGTCGCCGCCGGGTATGATGATCGGTTTTCCCACCAGGAAATCGCAAAGTTTCTGCGCGCCAAGGTGCATCGTGTGGCGGCGCAGTCCCTGCTCGGCCCCTCGCGTGTATTGGAAGTCGGCTGTGGTACGGGAGTCGACGCCCGCCGTTTTGCGGCGAATGGCCACGCGGTCATGGCCACCGACCCGTCCCCGGCCATGCTGGAAATCACGGCACACAAGGCCGCAGGTACCCGGGGGGGGGCGATTGAAACCGCAGTGTGGGACGCCAGCACGCCCATGCCGATGGCCGTGCAAAACGGTGGGCCCTATGACATGGTGTTTTCGAATTTCGGGGCGATGAATTGCGTCCGGGACCTGTCCCATTTCGGCCAACAGATCGCACAGGTCATGGGGGGGGAAGGGGTCGTCGTCTTGGTTCTGATGAACCGCTGGTGCGGCATGGAGCTTCTGTTGAACCTCTTGCTGCGCAACACAACCAACATGCTGCGCCGCCTGAAACGTGCCCCGGTGGCCACGCTTGAGGACGGCAGCCGTCTGCCGATCTGGTTCCCGTCGGTGCGCGCCGTACGCAAGGCGCTGGGCCCCGATTTTACCGTGAGGACGCGTGTGCCAATCGGGGTGTTTCTGCCGCCCAGCGAACTCTATGGCTCGTTTCAAAAACGGCCCCGTTTGCTGCGTCTGGCCAAAGGGTTGGACGGGACGCTGGGCGCGGTTTGGCCGCTGTCGCGTCTGGCGGATCACACGTTGATCGCGCTGCGTTACTGCCCGGCGACCTGATTATACAGGGCAAGGAATTGCGGTGCGGCGACGTCCAGCGTTGCGTTTTCAAGCACCCAGTCCTGTTGCCTGACCGTTTCTGCCGCCCATCCCGCCCGGTGTGACAAAACATGGCTTAACAACTGGGCAAGGGCATCTGCACTGCCCGGCGCACAGGTCCAATCGGGTGAGGCCATGTCGGGCAAAACCCCAACCGCCGTGCCCGCCACAGGCGTCGCGCAGGCGGCGGGTTCCAACGCGGCAAAGCACTGGCTTTCAAACCAACTGCCTTGCACGGCCAGATCGGCCGCGCGGTAGTACTGCGCCATTTCCCAATGCGGTTTTGCGTCGTGCAGGGTGACGGGCAGGGCGCCAATCTGCTGCAACAACGCGCCGCGCAGGGCGCGGTTTGCGGGATCGGGCCCTATGCAATGCCAATGCAGGCCTGTCATCAGCCGGGGATGATCGCGCGCCAGTTTCTGCACGGCCTTCAACACCAGGTCCAAGCCCTTGACCGGGCTGAATGAAGCCGAGGTCACAATCCGCGTTTCCCCCTGCAATACCGCTTGGGGACCGATTGGCAAAAAGCGATCCGGGCACAGACCGAAGGGGATCACCTGCGCCGAACGCGACAGGTTCGTCTGGACGATATCCGCCAGAAACTGCGACCCGCAGGTCACGGTGTGCGAACGGTCCAAAACCCGGCACAATGCGGCGCGATTGCGCGCAGACCCCAGCGACCCATATTTGATGTCAGGCCTCCAGACGGCTTCGCCAGCATAAAGCGTGGTGATCAGCGGCACGTTGATGTTGGCCGCGATCCGGGCGCCCAGCGTGGCGGGTGTATCGGCCCAGATCGCGTGCACCAGATCATAGGGCTTGGAGCTGTGTTCGCGCGCCACACGCGCGCCGACCTTGCGCCAGGACAGGCGGCGCATCAGGCGGTTTCGCCGCGCCAGATCAAAGGCAAAGACCCTTGCGCCAAACAGGTGATAGTCCCGCTGCGCAAGCGGATAGAACATGGCGTATATGTCCACTTCTACCTGATCCGAGATTGACCTGACGAAATCGATCAGCGGCGGCAGACACCAGTCATTGTTGCCGTGGGCAAACCCCTTGGTGATGATCGCAATTCGCACACCTGCCCCCTAGGTTCGCCGCGGCTGCGCCCATTGCGCAACCATTCCGCCTACGATCTTATCATAGCTGAGATATGTCTCGAAATACGCACGGATATCGGCGCGATTTTGGTCGGATATTTGGTTGCGCAGCGGCAGCATGGCCTGTGCAATCTCATCGCCGCTTGCCTCAAGGGGGAACAGGATGCCAATTTTTCCAGCGTCCGACATTTTCCGTATGCTGGCCAGATCGGTACAGACCGGAATGGCACCACAGGCTGCTGCTTCGGTGAAGGATGTCGGCCCGATTTCATGTTTACTGGTCAGCAGATAGATATCGGCGCTGTTGTATAGATCGGCCATCTGATCGCGCGGAACATGTCCCATCAGGGTCACGGCCTGCGCCAGTGCGGGTGCGTGCGCTAGCCGTGCGCGCAGGGCGGGCAGCATGTCGTCAAACCGATAACACAGATACAAATGTGCCTTGGGCCAATGGGGCAACAATGCCTCGAATGCGTCCAACATCAGCTGAGGCCGTTTGCCCGGAAGCAGGTTTGAGGTGGAGCAGATCACCGGATCGCCGGACATTTCGGTGCGGGCGCGGGCCTGATTCTGCGCCAGAAGGGGGAAGTGGGTGGAAATCTCGGGCTGGACCGTCCACACCGGGCCCGGTTTCAGGGCGTGATCCCACATCTGTACGCGGTCCTGTGACGGGCTGAACAATACATCCACCGCGCGCAAGGTTCGCGCCATGCGCCTGCGACGGATCGGATGGCGGGGCGCC
>DFBF01000010.1:9401-25471 GCA_002367285.1 Rhodobacteraceae bacterium UBA3087
CCCGCCGTGGTCCGACCAGCTGACCGTGCGCCCGGTTTGATGCGCCCAACGCACCACATCGCCATAGGCCATCCACAGCGAAAACCCATAACAATGCACGATATCTGCGTTTGTCGATTTCACCAGCCGCAACAGGTCTTGGGCAAGATGGTGATGCGGGTTTTCCAACCCCAGCGCCTGACGTATCCCCTGTCCGGGGCGGGAGGCCGAGGCCTGGTGCGCATTCTCGTGAACTTTGAATGTCCGCACCTCGATCCCATCAATGATCTGCGTGCGCGCATCATGAAACGCCTGGATGCACACCACGCGAAACCCCTGTTTGACCAAGGTCTCGGCGATCAGATGGTTGTGAAAAAACGACGTCACGGCCTGACGCAAATCATCGCCCTGCACAAGCTGTGCGGCGTTGACCAAGGCAACGGTGGGGCCAGGCGCACGCGCGCCCATCAGAACCCCGCAGTTTCGGGTCTTTGATACGGGATCAACTTGTTCAACAGGCGCAATTCATAGGGTGCGGCATAGAAATGCGTGGCAAAACGCCACCGCCCTGCCGTGCGCAGAATACCCCGTTGAAGAGCGGTCAGATTGCCGTCCGTATTGGTCGGAAAGGTGCTGTCCACGACCAGGCGAAAGTTACGCAGCTTTTTGCGGATGTCCGGTGTGATCCAGGGCAGTTCGCCATCACGCCGCTGACAGATGCGTTGCCAGTGCTCCGAGGACCATTCCTGTAACTCTTTGGGAAATACAAACCCGGCCTCCTGTGCGCTTTCCAGCATCTCACCCTCTTGGGGAACGGGGGAAAAGGAATACAGGATGATTTCGCACCCGGGGTTGATCTGTTTGATCTTCCTAATGAATTCCAGAGTGCTGTTCATGTCTTCGATCGGATCGGGCGGGTTACCGATGATAAAGGAGAACTCTGGAACGATGCCAAAGCGGCGCATGGTTTCAGCCAGTTGCAGCACACCGTTGACCGATTGCTTGCCGCCTTTGTTCATCTTTTGCAGCGTCGCATCCGAGCCACTTTCGGCACCGATATAGATCATGTGCAAGCCACTGTCGGCCATCGCCTGCCAGGTTTCATCGCTGTATTTCAACAGGGTATCGGCCCGCCCATAGGCCCACCAGCGGATCTTGTGGTGTTCGATCTGGCGGCAGAATTCCTGGGTCCGTTTTTCGCCCAGAAAGAAGTTGTTGTCGTGAAATTCAATCGCATTTGCACCATGGTCTTCGACCAGACGCGCCACGCCTTCGGCCCCCAGAGATGGCACCTCTGCCGAGGTTTTTCCGTTCACCATGCTGACAACACCACAAAATCCGCATTTGAACGGGCAGCCCAAGCTAATGTGGTGCGAAATCGTCCGCGACCCCAGAAAGGTCGGGCGGATATAGAATTCCATGTCGACCGCGTCATAGGGAAATGGCGGCAGGCTGTTGATGTCCACCAGCTTGGACATCCGGTTCTGCGTGAGGTCACCGGCATCATCGCGCCAGACCAGACCCGGATAGGCCAGGTCCGGTGTGCCCTCCAGAAGGGATGCCAGAAACGCGCCAAGATCGCCGTTCACATAGCCCTTGATGGCATAGTCCACCGCCGGACAGCTCATGGCTGCGCGTGGATACATGGTGGGGAAATAACCGCCCCAGACAACGATCAGGTCGGGGAACTGCTTTTTCAACTCTACTGTTAGCTCAAACGAACTGGCGGTTTGCGGCCCGGGCATCACCGTCACCGCAAGGATGCGCGCGCCGGTTTCGATGATCGTGTCCGCAAGGCTCTGAATGGGTTGATCCAGGTGGTTTGCGTCCATGATCTTATAGGGCAGATCCCCGTCAAACGTCGCCGCGACTGCCAAAAGGGACATTGGCAGGATCGGCTTCCCGCTGTCGTGGCTTTTGCCGTTTACCAATAAAATCATATCCTTGATTGTCCCTTTTCGCCTTTTAACTGGCCTGTTCTGGCTGTGCCATCATCGGTTTCGCGGCTGGCGAATTCCTTGGGAATGTCGCCGGTCTGCACCGATTTCAGCGTGCTGTCTGACACCATCAGAACCCTGTCCATCTCTAATACATCGGACAACCGGTGCGTGATATAGATAAGGGTCATTGTTTCATCAAAATCCCGCAGAGACCGCAACAAGGGGCGCACGTCGGCCTGGCTGATCGCATTCAGACCTTCGTCCAGGATCAACACCCTGGGCGCGCGCAACAGGGCCTGGGCCAGGCTGATCCGCTGCCGCTCTCCGCCTGACAGGCGGGTGCCACGATCACCGACAGGCGTGTCCAGACCCAGCTCCATCGCGCGGACGAAGGCCGCCGCACCGGACAAGGCCAGCGCGCTGTCCAGCTGTTCGGGCGTAGCATCGGGGCAGACCCACAGCAGGTTTTCGCGAATGGTCGCATTCATCAGGAATGTTTCCTGCGGAATATAGGATGCGTGGTTGCGAAACGCCGTGGCCGTTGCGGGGTCTGCGGGCTGACCAAACAGGCGGATAGTGCCCTTGTCCGGCTGATACAGGCCCAGGGCCAGGTCCATAAGCGTGGACTTCCCAGCGCCTGATGGCCCCACGATGGCGACAAATTCACCGCTGTCGACGGTGAACGAAGCGTCTTTGAGCACGTGCGGGCCGTTTTCGAACCCGAAACTTACCGCATCGAATTGCAGCATCGGGGCCTGTTGATCGGGCGCGCGCCCATCGTCTGGCCCGTTGGGGGGCGACAGCGTGGGGCGCGAAAACCGGGCGCGGAAATCTTGCACGGCTTCATAGGCCGGTAACATATGCACCAGCACCTGAAGGTTCTGGTTCAGGCGAAACACCGGGGGGGTCAGGCGGCCCAGGATAATTACCACCAACAGGACAGTTGCCGCATCGGTTTCAAACAGAAAAATGCCTGCCAGAAGGATGATGACCACCGCCGCCGCCATGGCAATCTGCAACAGGCTACGCGACAGTAACTGGCGGGATTTGAAGGCGAAATGCGTGGTCTGCGCGACCCCAACGGCGGCGTCGAAAAAATGCACATACCGGTTTTCCAGGTTCTGGCTTTTGGCGGTCTTCAGGTTTTGCAGAAAATCGGTGGTGATGCTGTGAATGCCGCGCCCGGTTTCGCTCAGCTTGTGGCCCAGATGAAAGGCGCGGCGCACATTCGGGTACAAAAGAGTGACGGCCAACAGGATCAGCCCCAAACACGCAGCCCCCAGGGCTGGCGACAGAAACAACAAGATAGCCGCCTGTGACAGCACAAGCGCAATGTCGATCGCCGAGGCATTCAACATGACCGAGACCGACTTCACCCGTTCGGTTTCGGTGATCAGCGCATGTTCGATATCGGTCTGTTTCAACCGGTCCAGTTTGCGCCAGGGGGTTTGGGCCAGACGGTTTAACAGGTCAATCCGCAGGTGATCGACAAATGTGATCGCCAGCTTAAAGGCCAGCACATCCCTGACCCGCAGGACCAGTGCGCGGGCAATCATGACCGCCAGGAACACGACGCAGGTCATCAGCAAAAGCTGATTGGCGGACGCCCCCGCAGGAAGCCACGCGCCCCAGTCACCGGTCACGCCGGTCTGACCTTCTGTCGGTTTGGTTAGGGCCGCGAAAAACGGTAGGAACAGCACAACACTGATGCCCTCCAGTGCGCCCCCCAAAAGGACAAAAAGGGCGACCTTCGCCGACCGGGCCGGATCGAAACCGATCAGGTCTCTGAGGAAGGTGAACAGCTTTTGTCTCATCCTTGCGAGACCCCGGATGCCTTTGCCTGCGGGCGGAATGTGGCGCGTTCTTCGCGCCGCATAGCGTGATAGAAGTTGGACAAATCTTGCGCCACGTCACGCCATCGGAAATCGTTCTGCATCCAGTCCCGGCCCTTTTCACCCATGGCGTCAAGTCTGGTGTCGGGGGTCGCGGTCGCCGACAACAAGGTGCTGCGCAGGGCCGCCTCTTGGCTGTCGGTCCACCAGCCGCACTCGCGATCGCGCAGCCCGGACCACGGGGTGCCCGTCGAGGCGATGACCGGGGTTTTCAGGCTCAGTGCCTCGGCAACGGTCATGCCGAAGTTTTCGTTCTTTGATGGCAGCACGAACAGTTTGCTGTTTGCCATCAGCGCATCGCGTTCCACCCCATAGGCACCATCCCCGATCACGACATTCCTCAGTTGTTGTGCGGTTGCCAGGCCCTGCAATCGGGCACGATAGGCGCGCCTGTCTGGTCCGCGAATTTCCAGGGTCCAGTCCGGGCGGGCATCCTGCACCCCGGCCCAGGCCGCCAGCAGGGTTTCCAGCCCCTTTTTCTGTTCAAGCCGACACAGGGCCAGCACGCGGTTCTTACGCGCCTTCATGGCAGGAGGCGGGAACCCCAGCATGTCCACCCCATTGCGAATAACGGCAACATTCGACGTTTGTATGACGGCGGACAGTTCATCGGACTCGGCGCTGGCCGTCACATGGAAACCGTCCGCCATAGTCAGACATTTCCTTTGAAATACCACCATGGCCAGGTGTTTCTTGAGCCGCGATTGCGCCAGTGCAGCTGGCGACAGCATCCCGTGCGGAGACTGGATCAAAGTCGCCCCCGTTGCCCGTTTCAGCCGCATTCCGGCAACGGACGGATAGGTCCAGATGCCGTGCACATGTACGATATCAGGGTTGAACGCGGCCAGGGCCGGATACATGCCCTTGGTAAACCCGAAGGTGCGCGGCCCGGAAAAGGGAAAACCGCGGGTCGTTGCTCCGGTCCAATCCGCAGGTGGGGACAGGGCATGTGCGGGGGCAGCCTGACCGAAGACACAGACCTCATGGCCCAGCTGAGCAAGCTCGCGGGACAGGCCTTCGACGACGACCTTGATGCCTGACGCCCGCGAAAATAGC
Organism: Rhodobacteraceae bacterium UBA3087; assembly: GCA_002367285.1. Lineage (GTDB taxonomy): Bacteria > Pseudomonadota > Alphaproteobacteria > Rhodobacterales > Rhodobacteraceae > Aliiroseovarius_A. The sequence continues at coordinate 14,269 of DFBF01000010.1, forward strand.
GGACCGGTCAATAATGCAATTCTGTACCCCAAGCGCCCTCGGCAATCAGCACGGTGTGCCCAAAATCATGCGCCATGTTTTGACTGGGCGCACGTGTTTTCTTGTTCCAACACCCTGGCGATGAACTGTCGGTTCTTTTCTGTCAACGCCGCATTGCGATAGACATCAGTCGGCAGAACATACTTTTCATTTGGCAGCAGGCGATCAGCAAAGGTTTCAACGAAACTCCGGAACTTGACGGCATGGAGCAGTTTGCGCTTTAGGCGCGAGGGGAACACCCGGATCCTGTCACGCAACGGCAAATCCCAGAACCGCGTTGCGTGATATCCCGAGAGATCGGTCAGCGGTTTCAGGCACGCAGCCATAAAACGGTGGCGGGCATTGTTGTCAAACGCACTTTTGCCAAACAGGTTCAAAACCCGTTCACGCCATAGGATCAGCCGCACGCCACGCGCAGAATGGGCAATGTTTTCGCGTTTCGCATTTTCAAGCCGGCTCTTGATCTGTTCTGATTCAGCGTCGCTCAGATTGAAAGCCTTGGTCAGCACCCAGGCTTTGGGCAGGCTTTCCAGCGGCATGATGTACACCGACCGGAAGCGTGAAGCATACAAGGAATGCAGGTGTTCCAGGTCAAAATCATCCACGCTGAAATCCATTAAAGCACCCCGGCAGCGGTCGCCTGCTGTCTGGTCAAACCGGGTTCTGTCCATGAGGAATTCGTGGGGCGACTTGATAACACCCTGTTTGAACATTTCCAGAAATAAACTGGTCATGAACGCCTGTGGTTCACGGACCGAGATGATGATCGTTGCGTCCGGCCCCAGGATTTCCAGGTTTTTGTCCGCATGAGATTCCCAATCACTTGGTTGCCAACCGACCAGGGCCTCGTTGCTGAGAAAGGTTGGCTGTTGTGGCGGTAGGTTTTGATCAAGAACCGCGCGCTCCTCTGTCAGCTCTGTGGTCAGATGTTGTCGGTACAACAGTTCATGCAACCGGTTCGAGTTATAAGCGTAACCCTTCATCTCGGCGATGGTCGGAAAAATGTGCTTTTGCAGCGTGGTGGTCGCCGTTTTTCCCAGCCCGATATGGACAACCAATTTGTTGGATGATGTCATGTTTTTCCCCGCCCACTTGAGCGTCGATACCATCGTTCGAAAGGGCGAACAATCGGCGACGTGCCTGCCTGCCGCCAATCAGAAACGGCCCGCTGCGTTATTTGCGCGCGATGATGACCGTCTGTTTTTCATGGCCGAACGGAATGATCTGTTCGATGGTGAAAAAGCGCCCCCAGACATTTTCGATATAGTCGGTCGAATGAAAAACCTGGCCGCGATACGGCCCTTTCTGGGTGTGCCGGTACTGTGTACGCCCCTTTGGCATCGGGTTCTGGATCGTCTGTTCAAGCCCAGGATCGACCTTGACCATTCGCTTGGCCAGGCCTTGTTCGCCCGTGCCCAGGCTTTCGCGCATGTCGTCCCAGGTGGTTTCGGTATGCGCCGTCAAATAGGCAATCCCGCCGGGTTTCAGCACGCGTCGGATGTCCGCCAGAAATGCGGTTTCGAACACGTCGATATGGGTGAACACGGAAAAGGCCGTCACGACGTCGAAATAGTTGTCTTCGACCGGCAGGCCCGGCAAGGCGGGCATCGTCAGCGGCTTGACCTTTGGCGGCATGTGGTCGCTCAGCCAACGAATGTGGCGATGGTTGATGTCGGTCCCCCAAAGTTCGCTGAACTCCGATTGCATCGCGAAATGGCGTAGGACACGGCCAGAGGCGCAGCCGATTTCAAGCAACCTGTCGCCGCCCGCGCCATGGTCACGCAGCGCTTGCATTGCCAGGTGGTAATCGCGCAAACCCGATAGCCAGTACCATTCGTCATAGCCAACCGCATAGCCTTCGCGATCTTGCGAATTCGGGATTGGCAATGTGTCCTTTGCGGCAAGTTCCATCAAGGGCAGCTGTTGCAAACAGGCGGGCGCGCGCCCCGATGATACGACCTTGAACGCCTCTTTGGGCCAGTCCGACACCGGTGCTCCGTTTTGAAAAGGGTGTGTGTCCAAAGCGTTGACTGAAAGGTCATCCTCCCACCGTTCGGGCCGATGTGCCGGTGCTGGGCTGGTGGCCGCAGGGGGTGCCGCTTTGCTGGCAAAGACCGTGCGGTTGCGCTTGTAAGTCCCGGTTGGCTGTGTGACCTCCGTCACCCCTTCAAGGCGTCCGGGGTCGCGGGCCGCGACGATGCCCATCCGCCCGGGGACCGATTGCTCATCGTCTTGTGTCGGTGGCGACTTCCAATAGTAGACTTTCGTCTCAGGGAAGCCGAGCCAGTTCAGCAGCCGCGTCAACACCAGGGGGCCGCTGGGCAACCAACTGGGGCCATCAACCCCTGACATAAGCTGCTGGGTGCCTTCCTGTTTGTAAATCAGCGCAGGAACCTCGGGGTCTTCCGGGGCGTTGGGGTGATAGGCGGTGTTCAGGAACAACAGTTCTTTCGTGCGATCAGCCGCCAGTTTGAGCCCCGCCACAGGGTCCGGAAGGTGATAGAATATTCCGCTGAACCAGGTCACGTCATACATTGCGTCATGCTGGGCCAGCGCGTCCAGCTTGGCGACCTCGAACCGCATGTCGGAACTGTCTGCGTCACGATTTTCCTGAATGAATTTCGCCTGGTTGATCCAGTGGTCGCGCACGTCAAAGCCGTAAACGCGCCCCGCTCCGCGGTCTTTGGCGGCAAAGCTGTAGCCGCCGCAATTGCAGGCACAATCCAGGAAGCTACGCCCCTGCATCCCCTCCGGGAAAAGGCTCTGGGTCGACCGGTCAAAGGACGCCGATGAGCTGAAATTCTGGATGATCTGACCAGTCGCGTCTGTGTTTTTCTGCGCCGCCGTGCTCAGCCCGTCTCGCAGGACTACGTCATGATGCCAGGGGGCCATGGCCTCGATCTCTTGGCGAAGGGCGTCATCGGATATCATGGGGATCTCCTTTGTCAGATCAGGTCTGCCGGGGCGGGTGCGGCGCAATATGCCTTACGCGGCCTTGGGCGGAAGGGTTCATCGTGATCAGCCGGACGCGCAGTGCAGAGTCGGACAGATCCAACCGGTCCAGATAGGGCATGCACAGGTACAAAGCATGCGCCTTCAATGTCTCGCCGGTGCAAATTGCCGTCTTTGGGTAAGGCAGAGGCTTGAGCAGATTAGCAGAAACATACCGAAGCGTATTGATCAGGGTCACCCGTCTGGGGCGCGGCTTTCGCAACACCTGTGCCAGAATGTCCTCGCGGGCCTCGACCGTGTCCTGTGCAGGTTGATGGACGCGATAAGGCAGCCCCAGCGCGCGCAGCTGTGTGATCGTCGCATCAATGTCACTGCGAAAACGCCCGTCGATCAAGGCAACCGTCAAGGCTCCGCTTTCAGGATCGTGGTGCAGCGCAGTCAGCGCAGCCATGTCCTGCGGACCACCCTGCATGACCACCAGGTGGTCGGGGGGCGCAGGCCGGGTCATGACCGGCCAGTTCCGTTTCTGGTCCTTAGCGCTGTCGCGCAGCAGGGCATAAATATCCTGCTGATAGCTGTGATAGCTCCAGTCACGTCTGATTTTCTGCATGGCATTTTGCGCGTGTTGGGCGTGCAGGTCCGGGTCGTCCAGATAGCGTTGGATCACATCCGCCAGTTTCGGCAAATTCGCCATGTCGATAATTGTGCCGCTATCCTGGCCCACCAGTTCGGGCGCGCCGCCGCCATCGCGAAAGGCAATGACGGGCAGGCCACAGGCCATTGCCTCGTGTATCACGCAAGGGAACGGGTCGGCGCGGGCGGTCAGCAAGAACAGATCGCCCCCCAGGAACACCTGTTCGATTTCCGCTGTCGGCGGCATGATCCGTACTTGGCCGCCCAGACCGTGGCGCGCCACAAAGTCCCGCGCATAGGTGAAATGCGGATGCTCGGCCCCGTACCAGACGAAATAGACCGGGCGTGACTGGTGCCCGCGATCGGCAAACAGCTTGGCCAGATCGACGAACAGGTCGACCCCTTTGCGCATGTCCAGTGTGCCGACATTCAGAATGACAAAGGCATCGTCTTCGATCCCCAATTCCTCGCGCAGCAGGCGGCGACAATGGTCGCGATCCAATGTGCCGAAATCGTCCTCCAGCAGACCCTGCCCCCGCACCAGGGTCTTGGGCGTGTCGATATCGCAATGCTGGTGCGCCGCTTTGCTTACGAAATCAGACGGGAACACCATCTTGTCGGAAAAGGCATAGATTCCTTCAAAGACGGATTGGTCGTAATAGGCCGCAATTTCGTGGATCAGCGACACGACGGGGATATTCAGTGTCGCCAGATGCTGTCCGACGCAATGGGAACTGGCGCTGTTGACCAGCGCGCTGAGCGGCGGGTTGCTCGCGAATATCCCACCGGGATGGAGCAGGCTGGACAGCTCTTGAAAGGCGGCAGCATCCGAATACTCAGCGCTTTTCCAGGGGGCGGACATGACATGCGTGTGGGACAGGGCCTCGAATTCAACCAGCCGTTCGCCCCCTGTATCAAGGATCGAAAAGCATTCGAACGCGCCGCTGGTGCTGAAAATCTCAAGCAAACGCAGGATAATCGCGGGTGCCCCTGTGCGCGAGGCCTCATGGCTGACAAAGATCAGGCGCGGTTTTCGCGACATGTCCGAGGCAACATAGGCCTCCAGCGCGGTCTGGTCGCTGAGGGACTGTTGGTGCAGGCTGTTGCGCACATAGGTCTCGGAGAACCAGGCGCTGGGGCGGCGGTTTTCGCCCAAACCATAGGCGTGAAAATGCGCCAAAGGATCAAGGCCCGCCGCCACCACGTCCGGGTTTTCCTGGCAATAGAAAACGGGGTCGAACACGCTGGCATACTGGCCCGGCGGGGGGGGCTGATCGGGTGCCGCACGGGGGGATTTGATCCGCCCAAGGCCAAGTTTGCGCAATCTGTGTTTCATGATGGGTGCTTGTCCAGAACGGTCATCACCGCCGCGATGCGCGGGTTGAGGTTTGACATTTCGCTGACCAGTGCAGGCTTGCGTACCAGGATCTGATCAAAGGCCAATCCCAGCTGATAAAGCTCGCTCAGCTCGGCCAGTTGGCCTTCGACCAGCCATGTGGCATGGTCAAAGGGTTCGGGCGTTCTCAGTGTCATACCCTGACAGCCGGGAAAGACCGTGATCCGGTCACAGCCCATGGTCAAAAGTGGCGTGCGCAGATCCTGTGGCACACTGTCGACCACCTGCGCCAGGCTGTCGATCTGGGTGGTGGCCAGGCCATCATAGTGACCCGCCTGTCCCAGCGGGACGAAGGCATCACGATACAGGTCGCCGTTCACGGCCAGCAGCATGTGGCGCGGCGCGGTGGTGGCAATGATGGGCTGTAGCCGGAGCGCCGGGGCGACGGTTGCCAGAGCCTCCTTCAACAGCATGTCAAAGCTCGGGCGGGTGCCCAGCTGGTCCAGACCGCTGCGTGCAAGGGCTCCTTGCTCCGCGCGCGCTTGGGGGGCGGTGATCAGGGCGGCCAAAGCGTCGCGCGCTCCGTCCATGTCGAAGGGGGCAAGCTGCGTAACCCCCGGCAGGTCTGCGGCCTGCGCGTGATTTTGCGTCACCAGGATTGGCAAACCGGCCTCGGCGGCCTCGTGAATGCCGCCATGCGCCGCGCCATCACGACCAAATTTCAGATAGATATCCGCAGCCTCCAGCACCGTTGCAAGATCGGGGTCTGCGATGATGCGAAGCCGGTTCGCCGGGGCCACGGTGCGCACGAAATGCTGGGCATAGAAAAACGGCGTGTGGACATATTGCGCGCCTGTGCCATGCCACAGGAACGTAATGCCCTCGAAGGTGTTTTGGCGCAGGCAATGGGCCGCCAGCGCCCCAAAAAGATCCACTCCGTTGTCGATATCCAACGCCCCGCTTGCCACGATGATGATCTGATCATCCGGCAGGCCCAAAAGCGCACGCGTTTTGGCGCGCTGGGACGGTGCGCAGGCGTCGCGCTTCCGGGTCGGAGCCTGGACCTGAAAGCCCGCAGTCACCTTGCCCGGCCTGTCAGCCAGTAGGGGATCCAACAAGGATGTCACCTGGGTCGAGCCGCACAGCACATGGTCAGCCATCTGCGTCAACCGGGTCAGGTCCTGCGGCGGTAGGCGGCCTAACCCCCTGTCGCCATGGGCGATCATCGGGGTGCGGGGATCTGCCAGAACCTGTGCCAGTGTAAGCGAATTGTTTGCCTCGACCAAAGCCGCAACCGGCGGATTTGCCCTCAGAATGTCACGCAGGCGTTCACCGGATTGCGCCAGTTGCGCCATTGGCACCGCGTCGGCAGAGGGCTGTGCCAGGGGCCAGAGATGCGCCACCTCGCTGAACGCCCCGGACAGCGGCCCGTCTTGCGGCGCAACGACGATGATCTCAGGCGTGGCGCTGTGCATCTGGCTGCGGCACAGCGCCAACCAACCGCGGTTGGCATCATTGTCGTCCAGCGTTTCAAGCGCCAGCAACAGCCTGGGGCGGCGATGCCAACCGTTCAGGTAATACGTGCGAACGGGGGGGCTGCTGTCCAACCCGGCCGCGCAGCATTGCGCCTGAATATAGGGAATGGACAACAGCCCGTTGGGGCGGCCTCCGTTCGTAAACCCCGTGCGCAAATACTGGTCGCGCAACTGCGCTGGGGCGGCGGATGGCTTGTCCACAACCGCGCCGTAAAAATCCGCATCAAAATCCGGCAGGACATCCTGGGGCAGTTTGGCCGGGGATTGCGCCAGAACCTGCGCCAGTGGCCGCGGTTCATCAGTCGCCCGCAGGACCAGGCGCGCGGCGGCCTGATTGATCAGGGGATGGGGCGCGAACCGCGTGTGGCCACCTTCAACATAGTGGCGCAGCGCATCATCGCCACAGCCCGATTGGGCCTGATAGAACCGTGTCACGAAAAACGGCGACGGGTCCAGGCCCAGCGGTTGGCCCTTGGTCAGGAAATGTTCCATCGCCCGGGCTGGCGCATCCCCCAGCGTCGCGCGCACCTGGTTGCGATAAAATTCGGCGCCCAACAACGGGTGGGGCGACGGGGGATTTGCACGGGTCAGGTAATGATAAACCGAATGGCGCACGCCCGCATCGGCGCTCAGCTGGCTTTGGTAATGCGCGATGTCAAACAGCGGATGGGTTGCGATATCGCGCCCGCAGGACCAGTAAAAGTTGACGGCTGCGGGCAAATCCAAATCTTCGCGCCCCGCGATGGTGCGGATGTGGGCAACGTCGAACAGCGGGTGGGGCTGGTCGATCTGCAATGCGCCGCGAAACAGCCGAGCTTGTAAATCGGCCATGTCCCTGTCGGGATGTGCGGCCTGGATGAAATCCATGTCGATGAATGGATGGAACGCCACCAGATCGGTGCCCAAACGGCTCAGCGCAAATGAAACCAGGCTGGGGTGGTCGTCTGCCAAGGCACCAGCATTGCGCAAGAAAAACGCTGGATCAAACAGCGCATTCGGGGCAAGCCCGGCCTGTGCGCCCTGTTCCAGGTAATGGCGGATCGGGTTTGTCGTGACCCCATGGGCGCGGGCGTAGAACTTTGGATCAAAGATGCAGTTCGGCGCAAAGGGAGTTGTGTTGGCCGGGTCCAACAGAGACTGGATCAGGTCTGCGTCAGCCATCACGCCGCTCAGCTGAAATCGCCTGCGGATGTCGTTGGTGTCAAAGAAACCGGCGTGTTTTTGAGCGAGATTGGGCAAGCCTGCCAACATGTCAGGCCCCCGCCACCGATGCGGGCGACCAATCGCGTCGGTGCCAGGCAACTGCGGTCGCGATGATATTGTCCAGATCCGAATGTGTGGCGTGAAAATCCATACGGGTGCGTATCTTGGTGGCATCCGCAATCAAAGACGCCGGGTCCCCCGCGCGCCGTGCCTCGGTCCGGTACGGCACGTCACAGCCCAGGTGGCGCGTCACGGCGCTGATGATCTCTTGCACCGAATAGCCGCGCCCGGTGCCGACGTTGAACTGATCGGTCTGGCCGCCGCCCAGCAGATAATGGCAGGCCTCGACATGCGCCTGGGCCAGGTCGGTCACATGGATGTAATCCCGCACCGCAGTGCCGTCCGGCGTGTCATAATCATCGCCAAAGACGCAGAAATCATCGAGCCGCCCCAACCCGGCCAGAATGGCGCGCGGGATCAGGTGGGTTTCGTCACGATGCGCCTCGCCCGTGTCGCCGTCGGCATCATCGCCACAGGCGTTGAAATACCGCAAACAGACCGAAGGCAGATCATAGGCGGTCGAAAAGTCGCGCAATATCTGTTCGACCATCAACTTGGTGCGCCCATAGGGGTTGATTGGCGCCTGTGGCGTGGTCTCGCTGATCAGGGCGCTGTCAGGCATGCCATAGGTCGCGCAGGACGACGAAAAAATCACCGGCACATTGCCCGCCGCCCGCAAGGCCTGGGCCACGTTCAGCGATCCTGCGACATTGTTGTCATAGTATTTGCCGGGGTCCAGAACGCTTTCACCAACATAGGCGTGCGCGGCGAAATGGATCGCGGCGACGGGTTTGACGCGGTCCAGCGCGGCCGACAGATCCGCAGGGTTGCGGATGTCACCAACGATCAGGTCGCCCCATTTCACCAGATCGGCATAGCCTTCGCTGAGGTTGTCAAAGGCCACCGGGTCAAACCCGTTCGCCTTGAGCTGTTTGCAGGTGTGGCTGCCGATATAGCCCGCGCCACCAAAGACAATCACACGGGTCATGCTGACACCTGCGCGCTGGCCGGTTTTTCGGACTGAATGTAAGACGCAATCGTTCTGGCCAGCCCGTCGTCCAACGTGACGGACGGGCTCCAGCCCAGCACCGCCTGGGCCTTGGAAATGTCCGGGCGGCGTTGCTTTGGATCGTGCTGCGGCAAAGCGCGGGTCACGACCCTGGAACGCGCCCCCGTTTTCGTTAGGATCATGTCTGCAAACTGGCGCATATCGACCTCCTCGGGATTGCCTAAAATGATTGGGCCGATGGTGTTTTGCGCCGCCATCATGCGCATCAACCCATCCACCATGTCTGAGTAATAGCAGAACGACCGGGTTTGCGAACCATCGCCGAACAAGGTGATGTCCTGGCTGCGAAAAACCTGGTCGATATAAGTTGAAACCACACGCCCGTCGGTCGGGTTCATGCGCGGACGATAGGTGTTGAAGATCCGCACGACCCGGACGTCCAACCCATGCTGGCGGTGGAAATCAAAGGTCAGTGTCTCGGCGATCCGTTTGCCTCCGTCATAACAGCCGCGCGGGCCAATCTGATTGACATTGCCCCAATAACTTTCGGGCTGTGGGTGCACGTCAGGGCCACCATAGATTTCCGAGGTCGAGGCCAGCAGAAACCGTGCGTCCGTCGCCTGTGCCAGTACCAGCGCGTCGCACAAATGCGAGCCAAGAAATCCGGCAGCCCCTGTAACAAGAATACGTTTCATCATTTCCCCTCTGCGGTGCAGATTGAGAATTTGACAGAAATGAACGTGTCTGGGGTGCAAAGGTCAACTTCTTTCTGTGTCAATTTCGCAAGCGGCATCAAACTCTTGTGAAAATCGCGCTGGGCGGTCAGACTTCCGTGACCGAATTGATCATTCAGGATGAACACCGTGCACCAGAAAATCGTCGTGATCCACATTCCGAAAACGGCGGGATCCTCGCTCCGGCGGCAGTTGGCCTGGAGCATGGGGGCGATACACGCGGGAAAACACCGCATTCTGGGGGGTGATAAGCCCGTGTCGGGGGACGGCCATTTTGATGGGCTGAGGCAGAAGGCCGAGCAGATGTTGCCGGGCCTGTTGAATGACGGCATGCAGGTCATGTCCGGCCACTATCGGTATCGTGACATTACCCCGGTTCTGGCGCCCCTGCGCGATCAGGTGACGCTGGTCACATTCGTACGCGACCCGATCTGGCGCACGGTGTCGGACTATTTCTACTGCATTTCGCAGACCCATACTTCGCAGGCGGAATTTCTGGCCAATTACCCGACCTTTGACAGCTATCTGTCGACGCCCGGAGAGATGAACAAGCAGCTCGACTATCTGCGGCCCCATCCAGAGGCCTCGGTGGCGGAAACGATCGACAGCGCCCTGGAGAACCTGGACTTCATCGGTATGACCGAGAATTTCAATGCGGACTTTCTGGCCCTGATGCAGGCCACGGGGCTGCCCAGCAAGTTGCAGGATCCGTGGAATGTAAACCCGAACCGCGATGAGATTACGGCGGCCTATGAGACCTTTCAGGACAGGATGCGCGACATCCTTGCCCCCGATGTGGCGTTCCATGAGGCCATCGTTGCGCGTCGCAGATTGCCGGAGTAGCGCCCGGATCGGAACTCAGCCATGGCCGAGCAAATTTGCATAACAGGACAGGTGCAGGGGGTTGGATTTCGCCCCTTTGTCTGGCGCCTGGCGCAGCGGTACGACCTGTGCGGGCAGGTTTGGAATGATGCGGCAGGTGTGACCATTCTGGCCAGAGGGGCGCAGATCGACGCCTTCGTGCGCGCGCTGGGCAAACAGGCACCACCGCTGTCGCGCATTGATACGCTGACACGGACACCCCACGCCGGGCCCCTTGCCGATGGGTTCACCATTCTGCCCAGCCGGGGGGGCGCCGTGCAGGCAGGGATCGTGCCCGACATGGCGACCTGCCCGACGTGTCTGGACGACATCACCACCCCGGGCCGCCGTCAGGATTATGCGTTCACCAACTGCACGAACTGCGGGCCGCGGTTCACGATCCTGACCGGTTTGCCCTATGATCGGGCCCAGACGACAATGGCCGGGTTCGCCATGTGTCCGGACTGTACGTACGAGTATGGTGATCCCACCGACCGCCGCTTCCACGCCCAACCGAACGCCTGCCCGGCCTGTGGTCCGCAGCTGAGCCTCGACGGCGATCCGCACAACGCGATTGTCCGGGTCGCTGCGGCGCTGACAGCCGGCGGGCTGGTGGCGATCAAGGGGCTTGGGGGGGTCCACCTGGCATGTGATGCGCGCAACCTTGCCGCCATCGCCCGCCTTCGCAGGCTGAAATCCCGCCCGACCAAACCCTTGGCCCTGATGGGCACATTGCAGATGGTCCATCAGCACAGTGGCCTGACCGCCGAGGGCCGCATCTTGCTGTCCAGTCCCGTCGCCCCCATTGTTCTGTTGCCCAGGCCCGATATCCTGCCCGATA
>DFBF01000010.1:25501-32178 GCA_002367285.1 Rhodobacteraceae bacterium UBA3087
GCCGCTGCACCACCTGGTGCTGGCGGCGGTCGATGGGCCGCTGGTCATGACCTCGGCCAATGCCACGGGCGAACCCATGGCGATCAGCACGGACGACCTTCGGGCCGATGCCGTGTTAGACCACAACCGTGACATCGCCCGGCGGCTGGATGACAGCGTCATGGCGCTGGGCCCGCGTGGCCCGATGGTGATCCGTCGCGCCCGTGGTTTGGTGCCCGCCACCCGTGCTCTGCCGCCGGGGTTCGAAGACGCACCGCAGGTTCTGGCGCTGGGTGGCCAGATGAAATCGGCGATCTGCCTGCTGCGCGACGGGCGCGCGATGTTGGGCCATCACCTGGGCGATTTGGACCGCACCGCCACAGTGCAGGCCTTTGAGGCCGCCATCACCGACTATACCGCGCTGTTGGACGCGCGCCCTGACCGCATCGCCTGTGATCTGCATCCTGAATTCCACGCAACCCGCGTTGCCGAACGGTTGACCTCGAACCCGATCCGCGTGCAGCACCATCATGCCCACCTTGCCGCCTGTCTGGGCGATGCCCGGTGGCCCATTGATGGTGGTCCCGTCGCCGGGATCATCCTGGATGGTCTTGGATATGGTCCGGACGGCACCGTATGGGGCGGAGAGCTGTTGCTGGGTGACTATCGCAGCTTTACCCGCATCGCCCACTTGGCACCCGCGCCGTTGCCCGGTGGTGACGCCGCCGCACGCGACCCCTGGCGCAACCTGTTGGTGCGACTGGATCAGGCCGGGCTGGGTGATCTGGCCGACCGCCTGTTGCCCGATCATCCCCGTGACCTGATCCGCCAAGCTGTCGCCAAGGGGCTGAACGCGCCTCTGTCCAGTTCGACAGGGCGGTTGTTTGATGCCTTTGCCGCTGCGCTGGGCCTGCACGATCAGACCTATGAAGGCGAGGCCGCGATGCGGCTTGAGACCCTGGCGCGGCAGGCTGGTCCAGTCGAACCTTGGCCCATGCCGGGCTTTGATCCCGCGCCGATGTTTCAGGCTTTTGCAACCTCAAGTGAGCCGTCCGAGGTCTTGGCCGCACGGTTTCACGAGAGCCTGGCCCAGGCCTTTGCCGCAGCTGCCCGCGCCCTGGTGGACGGCGGGCGGGCCAAGGCCGTCGCCCTGTCAGGCGGTTGTTTTCAAAACACATTCTTGATGGAACGCACCTTGGCAGCACTGCAAGGCGTGCCGGTCCTGACCCATTCTGACATCCCCGCAAATGACGGCGGTCTAGCCTTTGGTCAGGCGCTGGTGGCTGCTGCCAAAGGCGGCTAGCCGCCCCTGAACTGTTGTAACAGGAACACTTCGCTGTCGGGTTGTATCGGGTGGTTCAGCGCGCGTTGGACGATCTCGCCGTCCACGGCGACGGACACGCCCGCCTTGATGACAGGGTCAAGGCCCGGGTGGGCCTCGACCAATGCTTTCAGAACCTCTGCGACGGTTGCGGCCTCGACCTCGACCACCTCGGCCCCCCCCGTAAAACGGCGCAGGCCGGACCAGAGGTTCACGGCGACCATCAGCTGATGCCTTTGCCCTGGATCGCGCGCAACACGCGCGGCGGCGACATGGGCAGGCGGGTCATACGGTGGCCCGTGGCATGGCTGATCGCGTTGGCGACCGCGGGCAGGGGCGGCGTGATACCCGTTTCGCCGACACCGCGCACACCGTACGGATGGCCGGGGTTCGGGACCTCGACAATCACCGTGTCGATCATCGGCAGGTCGGAGGCGACCGGGATGCGATAATCCAGGAACACGTCGTTTTGCAAACGGCCATCTTCGCCATAAACGTATTCCTCGTTCAATGCCCAGCCGATGCCTTGGGCGGCGCCGCCCTGGAACTGGCCTTCGACATAGGACGGGTGGATCGCCTTGCCCGCATCCTGAATGACCGTATAGCGTTTGACCGTGCTGCGCCCGGTATCGGGATCGACATGCACGTCCACAATATGGGTGCCGAAACTGCCGCCAAATCCCGTCGGGCTGGCGTCATGGTGACCGGTGATCGGCCCGCCGGTCGACCCCATTTCGCCCGCAATGTCGGCGATGGACAGCGGTTCGAAATCGCCCGCGTTCGGCCCCGAGGGATAGGCTGCGCCGTCCTTCCATTCGACCGCTTCCGCGTCGATGCCCCATTTGTCGGCCGCACGTTGGCACAGCTTGCCGATGGCTTCGCGGGCGGCCTCGATTGTGGCCAACCCGGACGCATAGGTCGCGCGCGACCCGTGGCTGGGTTCATTGGTGCCCAGCGCCGCAGTGTCGAGCACGTTCACCCGCACGTTTTCATACGGGATGCCAATGGCTTCGGCTGCCATCAACGCCATGGACGCGCGCGAGCCACCAATATCGGGCGTGCCAACACCAACCTGCACCGCGCCGTCTTCGCCAATGGCCAGCGACACCGAGGTTTCGCCGCCCCAGTTCATCCAATACCCGGACGCAACGCCACGCCCGGTGTTTTCCGCCAGCGGTGCGGAATAATGCGGATGGTCGCGGGCGGCTTCCAGCGTTTCGATCAAACCGATCGCCTTGTAACGCGGACCAAAGGCGGATTTCGTGCCTTCCTTGACGGCGTTTTTCAGGCGCGTTTCGATCGGGTCCAGGCCCAGCCCCTCGCACAGCTCGTCCATCACGCTTTCCACCGCAAAGGCACCCATGGGAGCCCCCGGCGCGCGATAGGCGGCCTGTTTTGGGCGGTTCGTCATGACGTCGAACCCTTCGTGATGCACATTGTCCAGCGCATAACAGCTGAACGCCAGCATCGTGGTCATGTCCATCGGCGCACCGGGGAATGCCCCGCCTTGCATGCGGAATGACGCGGTGGCGGCGGTCAGTTTGCCGTCCTTGGTCATGCCCATTTTCACGTCCATCGACGCGGACGCCGTCGGGCCGGAGGCTTTCAATACCTCAGAGCGTGACATCACCAGCTTGACGGGTTTGCCCGCCTTGCGGCTGAGCGCCAGCGCGATGGGGTCGATGAACACCGTGGTCTTGCCGCCGAACCCGCCACCGATTTCTGACGCGGTGACGCGCAGTTGTGTGGTTTCCAGCCCCAACAGGGCCGAACACATACGGCGCACGAACCAATGGCCCTGGGTGCAGCACCACAGCTCGCCCCGCCCATCGGCGCCCAGATCGGCCAGACAGGCGTGCGGCTCGATGTACCCCTGGTGGACTGCTTCGGTCTTGAAGCTGCGGTCCACCACCATGTCGGCGGCGGCGAACCCCGCGTCCAGGTCGCCGCGCCCGAATTCGGTATAACGCACGACGTTGGGGTGCAGACCTTCGGGCACCGAATGGTCGGCCGCGCCTTCACGGATCACCGGCGCGCCATCGGCCATGGCCGCGTCGACATCGGTGACATGCGGGATGACCTCGTATTCGACCTCGATCAGTTTCAGCGCGTCCTTGGCAACCAGAACCGAGGTCGCCGCGATGCCTGCCACCGCATGACCATCATACAGCGTCTTTTCGCCCGCGATGGTGTTTTCCAGCAGGTCCCAGTCGTCGCCTTCCAGGCCCTTGGCAAAATCGTTGCGGGTGACGATGGCCTTCACACCCTCCATCGCCAATGCCTTCGAGGCATCAATGTTCAGGATCTTGGCATGGGCATGTGGGCTGCGCAGAACCGCGCCGTGCAACATGCCGGGCGCATAGGCGTCGGCGCCATATCGCGCCCTGCCGGTGACCTTGTCCAATCCGTCAGGGCGGTTGGGCCGGGTGCCGATATACTTGAATTCGCTCTTGTTATCCAAAGCCATTAGACGTCCCCCCCGACTTTTTCGGCCCTCAGGTCTTTTGCCGTGTCCATCACCGCGCGAATGATCTTGTCATACCCCGTGCAGCGGCACAGGTTGCCAGCCAGCCAATACCGGACCTCTTCTTCGGTCGGGTCCGGGTTTTTCTTCAGCAACGCCTGGGTTGCGACCAGAATGCCCGGTGTGCAGATGCCACATTGCAGTGCCGCATATTCGATGAATTTCTGCTGCAACGGGTGCAGCTCGCCGCCATTGGCCATACCTTCGATGGTCTCGACCTGTTTGCCTTCGGCCTCGACCCCCAGCACCAGACAGGAACAGACCAGCCGCCCATCCAGCGTCACACTGCACGCACCGCAATCGCCGGTGCCGCAGCCCTCTTTTGCGCCGGTCATGCCGACCTTGTCGCGCAGACAATCCAACAGGGTTTCGCGCGGATCAGCCAGGAAATCGACCTTGTCGCCGTTCACTGTCGTGTTCACATGGATACGGGTCATTTATTCACCTCCTGCACAGGTCGCGCGCGCATATGCGATTTTCGCGGCGCGTTGGGCCAGAACCCCGGCCACATGGGTGCGGAATTCGATCGTGCCGCGTTTGTCGTCAATCGGGTTGCAGGCGGCAGAGGCGGCAGCGGCCAGCGCCGCAAGCGCGCCCTCATCCAGCGTCGTGCCGATGATCGCCGTGGCCGCATCTGCGACCAACCGGGCGGTCGGCGCGACAGCGCCCAGGGCCACGCGGGCCTCGGTGATCACATCGCCATCGACGCGCAGATTCACGGCGCAGCCAACCACGGCAATGTCCATTTCCGTGCGCGGGATGAACCGCAAATAGGCGTCGCCCCCGTTGTCCCCGCGCGCGGGAATGTTCACTGCGGTGACCATTTCGCCCTTGTTCAGCGCGGTGCGGCCGGGGCCTGTGGGAATGTCTTCGACCGCAACCGTGCGGTTGCCATCGGGGCCGGTGATCGAAACCGTAGCGCCCGCGGCAATCATGCCAGGCACCGCATCTGCGGCAGGTGATCCATTGCACAGGTTGCCCACCAGCGTGGCGCGACCCTGTACCTGGGTCGATCCAATCAGGTCCATGCCTTCGACCACACCGGGCCAGTCGGCGATCAACGCGGGGCATTCGGTCATCTCGGCGCCCGCAACGGCAATGCCAATCGCCCAGCTGCCATCACTGTTTTGCGTGATGTCGCGCACGCCGGGAATGTGTTTCACGTCAATCAGATCGTCGGGCGTCACGATGTCGGCGCGCAGCTGCACCAGAACGTCGGTGCCCCCGGCCAGAAACCGCGTCACGCCAGTGGCGTCCGCGGCAATGCCCACGGCGTCGTCAAAGCTCGCCGGAGTATGATATCTCATGGTGCCTCCATGCACTTGTCGGCCCGGCCTGATCCGGGGAAGACACGAGCCTAACCGACAGGGCGCGATTGTCGAGATGTGAAATGCAGCCGTGCCGCCAGATCGTCAAATCGCGTGGCGCCGATCTGGGACATGTTCGCCACAATATCGGCGCGCAGGATGTGCAACAGGTGGTCGACACCGGGGGCGCCCAAGGCGGCCAATGCGAAATGGAACGCCTTGCCCAGAAACACCATGTCTGCGCCCCGCGCGATGGCGCGTAGGATGTCCAGACCACCTTCGACGCCACTGTCATAAATCAGCGGCATGTCGGGGCCGACAGCCGCGCGGATCAGGGGCAGTTGGTCGATTGCGGCAGGACCCGCTTCGAACTGCCGCCCAGCGTGGTTTGACACCCAGATGGCGTCAACGCCCATGGCGACCATGCCTGTTGCATCTTCCGCGCGCAGCACGCCTTTGACCACCAGATCGCCGTCCCATTCATCGCGCAGCGCTTGCAGATACTGCCAGTCCGGCCAGCCCCGGATCACCCGGCCCGCATGCACGAACGCATCGCGGCCCGAGGCCTCAACATAGCTTTCGGGAAACGGCATGCGCGGCGCGCCGACGCGGGCCATCTCCAGCGCCCAGCGGGGGTGGGTCGCCACCTGCCACGCCACCTTGGCGGTCATCTTGGGCGGCATGGCCACATGGGCGCGGCGTTGCCGTTCGCGCCGGCTTTCGCCCGGCACATCGACGGTCATTATCAGTTTTTTGAAGCCCGCGTCCTTGATCCGTTTCAACATGTCGCGCCGGATTTCGGGTGTGTTGACCGGGTAATGCTGGAACCAACCATTGCCGCCGATGTGATCGGCCACGTCTTCGGGCGCGGCTGCGGCCACCGTGCTTTGACAGTATGGGATATTCGCGGTGCGCGCGGCCTTCGCCAAGGTGACCTCGGCGCCTGGCCAGATCATGCCGGACATGCCAACGGGGGATATGCCGACGGGCAGGTCGAACGTCTGGCCCATGAAGTCACGCGTCAGATCGGGCGTGATCAACCCGTGCAGCACCTGGGGCATGAACAGAATGTCGTCCAGCGCGGCGCGATTGCGCGCAACGCCCAGCTCGCGCCCCGTGCCGCTGTCCAGGTATTCGAACGCGAACTGAGGTATGCGCCGACGCGCCGCGCGGCGCAGGTCGGACATGGCAGGGTGGGTCAGGTCGAAATCATTGCTCATGGTCGCATCCTGTCTTGCGCGCAGGGCCGGGTCAATGCGTAGACAGCGTGCGTTTCACGGCGTCTTTCCAAACGGCAACCCGCGTGTCACGGGTTGCCCCGTCCATCGCTGGATCAAACCGCCGATCCAGTGCCCAGGTTTTGGCAAACCCTGCCTGATCAGGGTAAATTCCCGCCCGCATCCCGGCCAGCCAGGCCGCCCCCAGCGCGGTGGTTTCCTGGACCACAGGGCGGGCCACGGGCGCGCCGGTGATGTCGGCCAGAAACTGCATGGTCCAGTCCGATGCAGTCATGCCGCCATCCACACGCAGTACCGCATCAGCGCAA
>DFBF01000010.1:32241-36877 GCA_002367285.1 Rhodobacteraceae bacterium UBA3087
GCGCGCGTCAGCCCATAGATTGCACCGCGACAGTCAGCGTCCCAATAGGGCGCGCCAAGCCCGACAAAGGCGGGCACCAGCGTCAGATCCGGCGCAGCATCAGCCGCCATCGCGCCGGTCTGGGCGGCGTCGTCAATGATGCCCAACCCGTCACGCAGCCATTGCACCACGGCGCCCGCGATAAAGATCGAGCCCTCAAGCGCATAGGTCGGCCTGCCGTCCAGCTGATAAGCAATCGTCGTCAGCAACCGGTTATGCGAGGTCACTGCGGTGTCGCCGGTGTTCAGCAGTGCAAAACATCCGGTGCCGTATGTTGATTTCATCATGCCCGGCTGGAAACAGGCCTGGCCGATGGTGGCCGCCTGTTGGTCACCCGCCACGCCCAAGATCGGCACCGGGCTGCCCAGCACGTCTGTCACACCGAAGTCGGCGGCGCTGTCATGCACGGTTGGCAGCATCGACATGGGCAGGTTGAGCAGCGCACAGATGTCCGCGTCCCACGCGCCACGGTGAATGTCATACAACATCGTGCGCGCGGCATTCGTGGCGTCGGTGACATGGGATGCACCCCCCGTCAGCCGCCAGATCAGGAACGTGTCAACGGTGCCAAACGCCAACTCTCCGGCCTCGGCGCGCACGCGGGCGCCGTCGATATTGTCCAGCAGCCACGCGACTTTCGTGGCGGAAAAATACGGGTCCAGCAACAGGCCGGTGCGCGCACTGATCAAGGCCTCGTGCCCGGCGTCCTTCAATGCACGGCACATGTCCGCCGTGCGCCGATCCTGCCAGACAATCGCGTTGTGGATCACCTCCCCCGTGGTGCGGTCCCAGATCAACGTGGTTTCGCGTTGGTTGGTGATGCCGATGGCGGTGATGTCGCGCCCCTGGGCCGCCTTGCGCATCGTGTCCAGCGTGGTTCGCCAGATCTGCTCAGGGTTATGTTCAACCCAACCTGAGGCCGGGAAATGCTGGGTGAATTCCTGCTGCGCACTGGCAACCGGGCGCATATCCGCATCAAAAACGATGGCGCGCGAGGACGTGGTGCCCTGATCGATGGCCAGAATATGCGTCATGGGGTGTCCTCCATCCAGGCGGCGACCGCGGCGCGCTGGGCGTCGTCCAGACGCAGGCCAAGTTTCGTGCGCCGCCACAGCACGTCTTCGCCTGTGCGGGCATATTCGTGGTCGCGCAGATAGGTCAGCTCGGCCGCCGTCAACGTGGCCCCGAAATCCGTGCCCAAAGCGTCCGCGTCCTGCGCGTCGCGCAGCAGGTCACGCGCGCAGGTGCCATAGGTATGCACCAGACGGTCGGCCCAGCTTTCCGTCAGAAACGGGTATTCGGCTTGCAGGCTGGCGATCAGGGCGGGTGCCCCGTCCCAAGCGAAATCGCCGCCCGGCAGGGGTGCGCCGGCGGTCCAGATGTCGTCATGACCCAGCTTGGCCAAAGCGGCCTCGGCCAGACGGCGATAGGTGGTGATCTTGCCACCAAAGATGTTCAGCAGAGGCGCGCCATCGTCATTCAACGACAGCACATAATCGCGCGTTGCTTCGGTTGCGGAACTGGCGCCGTCGTCATACAGCGGCCGCACGCCAGAGTAGCGCCAGACGATGTCGTCCATCGTCACCGGGTCTGCCATGTATTCCGAGATCAGATCGCACAGATACTGTGCCTCATCATCGCTGCATTCGGGATTGCCGGGGTCACCTTCGTGGTCCTGATCCGTGGTGCCGATCAAGGTGAAATCCCCTTCGAAGGGAATGGCGAAAATTACCCGGTTATCAGTGCCTTGCAAGATATAGGGCTGGTCGTGATCAAACAGTTTGCGCGTGACGATATGGCTGCCGCGCACCAGGCGCACGCCTTCGGTGGACGCAATGCCCAGCGTGTCGGTGATCATGTCGGCAATCCACGGCCCGGCAGCGTTGATCAGAACCTTGGCGCGATGGATTTCGGGACCATTCGGCCCCTCAACCGTGACCTGCCAGTGGTCCGCGTGGCGGGTGGCACCGGTGACCTTGGTACGGGTCATAATCTGCGCGCCGCGCCGCTGTGCGTCGACCGCGTTCAGCACCACCAAACGGGCGTCCTGCACCCAGCAATCCGAATATTCAAACCCGGCGGTAAAAATCGGTTTCAGCGCCTTGCCCGTGGCATGCGTGCGCATGTCCAGCGTGCGCGTCGCAGGCAGGATTTTGCGTCCGCCCAGATGGTCATACATGAACAGCCCAACGCGCAGCAGCCAGCTGGGTCGCAGCCCTTTGTGGTGGGGTAGAATGAACCGCATTGGCCAGCTGATATGCGGCATCGCCTCCAGCAGCACCTCGCGTTCCTTCAGCGCCTCGCGCACCAGCCGGAATTCGTAATATTCCAGATACCGCAACCCGCCGTGGAACAGTTTCGATGACGCCGACGATGTGGCCTGCGCCAGATCGCCCATTTCGGCCAGGGTCACGGACAACCCGCGCCCGGCCGCGTCACGGGCAATGCCGCAGCCGTTCACACCGCCGCCGATGATGAATAGATCGACGGTGTTGTCGGTCATGGGGTTTCCTTCGCTCTGGCGCAGGCGCGCCTCAGATGTCACGTCAAAGAACATGGCGGTGGCCGGGGCGAAGTCAACCGTAACATTGGTGCCAGCGGCGACCACGTCGTCCCCTTTGGTTTCCACAACGATCCGTTCGCCGGTGGGCGTGTTCAGATAATCATAGGCCACACCGCCCAGCTGTTCCGAAATATCGACCACGATGGGCGAGGTTCCATCGGCGCGGAGTTTGAGGTTCTGCGGACGCAAACCGACCGTCACCGGACCCTCGGGCAGGGCGTGCGGTTTCGATCACCTGACCATTCAGCGCCGGGATGCGGACCTTGCCACAGTCGACCACACCGCCCATGAAGTTCATCGAGGGCGAGCCGATAAAGCCCGCAACGAACCTGTTGTCGGGGTTCTGATACAGATCCTTCGGGCTGCCGACCTGTTCGATATGCCCCGCGCACAGCACGACGATCTTGTCGGTCAGGGTTATGGCCTCGACCTGATCATCGGTCACGTCGCGTCCGCCAATGGAATCCTGCCCCGAGGTAGTGTCCTCAAGCCCGGCAATCCTGCGCAACAGGGTGGACTTGCCACAGCCCGACGGGCCGACGAACACGCAGAATTCACCGTCTTTGATGTCCCGGTCCACGCCGATGACCTGTACGTCACCGTATTTCTTCAGGGCCTTGTTCAGGGTAACGCCGGACATGTTGATCCTTTCAGGGTTCAGGTAGGGAACTGCCAATTCGTGGCCTCGGTCCCGATTTTTTCTGCGGTGTCCAGAAGGGGCGCGCGGAATGCATCCAGCCCTTCCAGGATCTGGCCAACTGGTATGCGGGCAACCGCATGTTGCCTTACGTGAACGCAGGCCTGTTCGAAGACGTGACGGATGTGTGGGACGACAACGGGTTGCGCGACGGCCTGGGGTCGGCCGAAGGGTCGATGACCATTGACGGCAAAATCTGGGGCGTGCCGTACACCTAATACCAATGGGGCGTTTATTACCGCAAAGACATCTTTGGTGCCAACAACATCGCCGTTCCCGCCACCTGGGACGCCTTCAAGGCAGCGGGCGAAACGCTGAAGGCGGCGGGCGTCACGCCGATCACCATCGGCACCAAATACCTGTGGAGCGCTGGCGGCGTGTTTGACTATCTGAACCTGCGCACCAACGGCTATGACTTCCACATGGCGCTGACCAAGGGCGAAGTCGCCCGGACCGACGACCGCGTCCGCGCCACCATGGCCAACTGGCGTTTCAACGCCACCTGCGCGACCGCATTGTCACATAGCCCGACGCAAACCGCCCCCGCCCGGTGCATTATAACTGTTGGGAGGCCGTGTATTTCGACCAAGACCTGCCCGTCCTGACAGACATCGCTACCCGCGCGCTGTCGGATTGGGGGGCGGGGATCAGATCATGGGGCGTCAACAGATGGCGTTGAACATGGCCCTGCCTGAGATGCGCGATTATCTGTTCGACAAGATCGCCGAGGTGCTGGGCGGCCACGATGTCGACGATGTGAAATGGCACCACAACCGCGTGCTGCCCGCCCCGGATGCGGCGCAAACGCGGGGCAGTTACGACCTGATCGACCGGCTGCGGCAGGCCTTTCCG
Organism: Rhodobacteraceae bacterium UBA3087; assembly: GCA_002367285.1. Classification (GTDB taxonomy): domain Bacteria; phylum Pseudomonadota; class Alphaproteobacteria; order Rhodobacterales; family Rhodobacteraceae; genus Aliiroseovarius_A. The sequence continues at coordinate 36,393 of DFBF01000010.1, forward strand.
CAGGTTGAAATCGAAAGCTGTGCCAGTGGCGGTGGGCGCATTGATGCGGGCATTCTGTCGCGCACGCACCGGGTCTGGCTGTCGGATTTAAATGACGCCATCGAACGGTTGCGCATCCAGCATGACGCGGCGCTGTTCCTGCCCGCCGCGATCACCGGGTCGCATGTTCGTCCGCGGGTTTGCCACACATCCGGTTTCGCGCTTGGGTGGCCGCGCACCGCCACATGGGGTTCGAAATGGACCCGCGCGAATAGACGGAAGATGAGGCGCAGGTGCTGACCCAGGTCACGATCTGGTGGAAGGCCAACCGCGACTGGACGAAAACGCAACCTACCGGGTTGAGCTGATCAACCACGCCGACGCGGCATCGCTGTCGCGCGGCACCCCCGCTTTGAAACAAGGCCCCTGGACCTGTCCGGGGCCTATCTGATGAACCAGGGCGTGACGTTTCCCTGGAGCTTCCCGGAAACCATGTGGATCCTAGA
>DFBF01000010.1:36921-43379 GCA_002367285.1 Rhodobacteraceae bacterium UBA3087
ATTCACCGCAGCTGGATGAAAAATCAGGGCTTTCCCGATCACGCCTTTGATGGCCGTCCGATCATTGGCATCTGCAACACCTGGTCGGAACTGGCTTCGTGTCATTCAGGTCTGCGCGACCTGGCCAAGGGCGTGAAACGCGGCGTTTGGGAGGCAGGCGGTTTCCCGGTCGAATTCCCGGTCATGTCGCTGGGCGAAACCCAGATGAAATCGACCGCCATGCTGTTTCGCAACCTTCTGGCCATGGACGTCGAAGAAAGCATTCGCGCCTATGGCATTGACGGCGTCGTGCTGCTGGGCGGCTGTGACAAGGCTACGCCGGGTCAGCTGATGGGGGCGGCATCCGTCGACCTGCCGACCATTGCTGTCAGTTCCGGCCCGATGTTGAACGGCAAATGGCAGGGCGGCGTTGGTGGGCAGAGACAGGCCCATTGCTTCGACCACGGAGCCATGGTGGACGCCGTGCCCATGGTCATGCACACGCCTTTTGACCGGCAAACGCGCGGTGGAAATGGTCGAAGAGGACATTAAATTCTCGGACGTGGTCACGCGCGAAAGTTTTATAAATGCAATCCTGGCCAATGCCGCCGTTGGGGGCTCGACCAATGCGGTTGTGCACCTGTTGGTCATCGCGGGCCGGGTTGGCATCGACCTTACCTTGGATGATTTCGAACTGGGCTCGGACGTGCCGCTGTTGGTCAATTGTATGCCGTCCGGCAAATACCTGATGGAGGGTTTTAGTTACGCAGGCGGCATGCCGGTCGTGATGAAGGAACTGGGCCCGCAGATGCGCAAGGCCAACACAGTCCTGAACCGCGATATCGCGTTTTATGCAGAGGGCGCGGAGTGCTGGAAAGACGATGTAATCCGCACGATGTCGACCCCGTTGAAATCGGCGGCTGGCCTGCGCGTGCTGCGCGGCAATCTGGCCCCCAAGGGCGCGATCATCAAACCATCTGCCGCGACGGATGCCTTGTTGGAGCACGAGGCCGAGGCCTATGTGTTTGACAGTATAGAGGACATGAAAGCCAACATCGACCGCGAGGATCTGCCGGCCAGCAAAGACACGATCCTGGTGCTGAAAGGCTGTGGTCCCAAGGGCTATCCGGGCATGCCCGAGGTCGGCAACATGCCGATCCCCGCCAAGCTGGTCAAACACGGTGTGCGCGACATGGTCCGCGTGTTTGATGCGCGCATGTCGGGCACGGCGTTTGGCACCGTCGTGCTGCACGTCGCACCCGAAGCGCAGGCTGGTGGCCCGCTGGCACTGGTCAAAACCGGCGACCGCATTCGTTTGTCGGCCAGCCAGGGCGCGCTGGCCGAACGTCGCGCCGCATGGGTGCCAGAACCGCCACATTACACCCGAGGCTATGCTAAGGTGTATGTCGAAACCGTGCTACAGGCCGACCAGGGGGCTGACCTGGATTTCCTGGTGGGCAAAGACACCCGCCCCGTGACAAGAGAGAGCCACTGATGACAAACGCAACTTTCCACGATCTCAAAGACGCATCCGTTTTCATTACCGGCGGTGGTTCGGGCATTGGTGCCTCGATCACCGAAGGGTTCATCGAACAAGGCGCGCGCGTGGCCTTTGTTCAGCGCTCGGATGCCACCGGGTTTTGTGACGACATGGAGGCGAAACACGGCACGCGCCCGATGTTCATCCCATGCGACATCACCGATATCGCCGCGCTGCAAGCCGCCATCGCGCAGGCCGCCGCCGCCCATGGCCCCATCACGGTGCTGGTCAACAACGCCGCCAATGACCTACGCCACACGACCCAAGAGGTCACCGAAGAGTTTTGGGACTGGTCCCAGGCGATCAACCTCAAGGCATACTTTTTTGCCTGTCAGGCCGTGGTCGACGGCATGCGCGAGGCTGGTGGCGGTTCGATCGTGAATTTCAGCTCGGTCAGCTATATGATGGGCAACGTGGGATACCCTTCCTATACGACCGCCAACGCCGGTATCAACGGCATGTCGCGCAGCCTGGCGCGCGAATTCGGCCCCGACAAGATCCGCGTGAATGCGCTGGCCCCCGGCTGGGTCATGACCGACAAACAACGCGACATGTGGGTGACCCCCGAGGCCCTGGCGGGGCATCTGGATCGCCAATGCCTGAAGGAAGAGCTGATGCCGCAAGACATCGTTGACGCCGTGCTGTTCCTGTCGTCCAAAACCAGCCGTATGATGACCGGACAGATGATGGTCGTCGATGGCGGCGTGGTTGTGACGGGATAGGCGGATGGATTGGATTGCGGTGGACTGGATTGCAGTGGAGTGGGGCACGACGCATCTGCGGGCGTGGCTGATAGGCGCGGGTGCGCCGCGTCTTTTGACCTCCGACAGGGGCATGGGCACGCTGGAGCCTGACGGGTTCGAACCCGCCCTGCTGGAGCTGGTCGGTGACCACCTGAGCGGCCCGACACCGGTGATCGCCTGTGGCCTGGTCGGCGGGCGGCAGGGCTGGGTCGAAGCCGCTTATGCCAAGGTGCCTTGCGCCCCGCCCGGTATCGCCCAGGCCACCCGCGTGCCAACGCAAAACCCGCATCTGGACCTGTATATTCTGCCTGGCGTCAGCCAAAACGCCCCCGCCGATGTCATGCGCGGCGAAGAAACCCAGATCGCCGGGTTCCTGTCACAACAGCCCGATTTCGACGGCGTCATCTGCCTGCCCGGCACCCATACGAAATGGGTGCATATCAGTGCGGGCGAAATCGTCAGCTTCCAGACCGTGATGACCGGCGAACTGTTTGCGCTGCTGTCGACGCAATCTGTGCTGCGCCATTCGATTGGTGACGGCTGGGACGCCGCCGCGTTCGACGCCGCCGTGTCCGAGGCGATCTCGCGCCCCCAAGCGATTGCCGCAAAACTGTTCACCCTGCGGGCCGAAAGCCTGTTGCACGACCAGTCCCCGGATGTGGCCCGCGCCCGTCTGTCGGGGCTTCTGGTCGGCCTCGAATTGGCTGCGACCAAACCCTATTGGCTGGGCCAGAATATTGCACTGATCGGCACCGCAGACCTGAACCGGCTGTATGCCGCCGCCATGGCTGCGCAGGGTCTGACGCCTGTGTTGCAAACCGGTGACGATCTGACCCTGGCTGGCCTGACGGCGGCCTATGAAACGTTGAAGGACACCCTATGAGCCGCGCCATCATCGCCATTTTGCGGGGCGTCACCCCGGATGAAGTGACCGCCATCGGTCAAGCCCAGGTCAACGCCGGAATTGACCGGATCAAGGTGCCTTTGAATCCGTCCGACCCGATTGAAAGCATCCGCCGTCTGGTTGCGGCCATCGGCGACCGGGCGCTGATCGGCACAGGCCCGGACAATTTCGCCAGCTGGATCAACGCGGGCGCAACCGGATTTGGCATCGGATCCGCGATCTATCAACCCGGAGACACGGCGGCGGACACGGCCCGCAAGGCCGCCGCGATTGTCACCGCCTATGATGCGGCAACAGCATGAGCATCTTTGACGACCGCATCTGCGCCCTGGGCGAAGGCCCTCTGTGGCACCCCGAACGCAAGCAACTGTTCTGGTTCGATATTTTGGGAAAGCGCCTGCTGACGCGCACCGATGATGGCCCCACCGAATGGGCGTTTGATGAACATGTTTCGGCGGCGGGTTGGGTCGATCACGACACGTTGTTGATCGCCTCGCAAACCGGGCTCAGCCTGTTTGACCTGACATCTGGCGACAGCGAATGGGTCGCAGGGATCGAAGTTGACGATGCCACAACGCGGTCAAACGATGGGCGCGCTGACCCTTTTGGTGGCTTCTGGGTCGGCACGATGGGGCTGGCTGCACAGCCCGGCGCGGGCGCGATCTATCGCTATTATCGCGGCCAGGTCGAAACGCTGTTTCACGACATCACCATATCGAATGCGATCTGTTTCGCGCCGGATGGGCGCACGGCCTATTTCACCGATACCCCGACCGGCCAGATCATGCGTCAGGCGCTGGATGGCGAAGGCTGGCCGGATGGCAAAGCGCAAAGCTTTATCACGCTCGCCCGCCCGGATGGCGCCGTTGTCGATGCCGAAGGCTGCCTGTGGATCGCCCAATGGGGCGCATCCCGCGTGGCGCGTTACAGCCCCGATGGCCACCTTCTGTCCACCACAGAATTCCCCGCCAGCCACATCACATGCCCAGCCTTTGGTGGCACAACGCTGTTTGCTACATCCGCTGCGGATGGGATCAACGAAGACAACGCAGGCAAGACCTTTTTCACAGAGGTTGGCGTGCAGGGCCAGCCCGAACACCGGGTGATCCTATGACGTGAACACGCAGCCTTGGCGCCTGTTACGATCCCGAACACTGGCCGCGCGAAATCTAGGAGGATGACGCGCGCCGACATTATTGTTTCAGCCACGAGGGCTTCAAAGCCGACTGCGCCGTGATCACCCGCAAACTGGCCGACCGCTATGCCCCCCCATGTCGCCGCCTGGCAGACCGTCACTGAATACGGCTGCCACGACACGATCCTCAGCTATTCGGATGCGGCGCGGGTCGCGTTGCGGGGCTGGCGTGCGCAGCGATACGGCACCATTGCCGCGCTGAATGTCGCCTGGGGCAATGTGTTCTGGTCGATGGAATACGACAGCTTTGATCAGATCGACCTGCCCAACCTGACCGTCACCGACCCCAACCCATCCCACGTGATGGCGTTTCGTCGGCTCAGCTCGGATCAGGTGGTGGCGTTCAAAAAGGTGCAGGTGGATATCATCCGCGCCGCATCCGACGCGCCGATTTCGCGTAACTATATGGGGCGGGTCACCGATTTCGACCATTTCGACCTGGGCGCGGATCAGGAGATCGCAACCTGGGACAACGATCCGTCGGGCTTTCCCGAAGATCGCGTGGGCGCAAGCCCAGAGCACCAACGCAAATATGCCCGTCAGGGCGATCCCGACTTTCAGGCCTTTCATCACGACTTGTATCGCGCCGTTGGGCGGGGGCGCTGGTGGGTGATGAAACAACAACCCGGCCCGGTGAACTGGGTGCCCTACAATCCCGCGCCACTGCCCGGCATGGTCCGGCTGTGGAGCCGGGAGACCTTCGCCCATGGCGCCGAGGCCGTCTGTTATTTCCGTTGGCGGCAGGCGCCGATGGCACAGGAGATGATGCGCGCGGGCCTGTTGCGCCCCGACAATGTGGATGCCCCCGGCATGGCCGAGGTCGTGCAGGTTGCCCGCGAACTGGCCGACGCGCCCGACGTGTCCGCCGCCCGCGCGCCGGTCGCCGTGGTCTTTGACAATGACGCTGACTGGGCCTGGCAGGCGCTGCCCCACGCCGCTGGCAGCAGCTATTTCCAGCTGGTGTTCGACACCTATCAGGCGCTGCGCAAGCTGGGCGTTTCGGTTGATATCGTGCCACCCAGCGCGTGGGATTTCTCCGGCTACCGGGTGATTTTCGCCCCCGGCCTGATGCACCCGCCCGATGGGCTGGACCGGGCGATGCGCCAGATCAACACGCGGGTTGTCCTGCGCTTGGCCGATGGACGCACCCGCGATGCGGGGCTTTGTTGCCCACACCTGTAGCCGCGCGGGGATCGAGGTGATCGGGATCCTGCCCGCGGGCCTGCGCCTGCGCGACACGGGCACGGAACGGTTCTGGTTCAACCACACCGATGCGCCGATCACATTTGACGGCCGGACCCTTCCTGCCGCAGGCGTGATCCGCGAGGCCTATGACCCGAACGCGCTGCACCTCAGGCCTGACACTACATCTTGTGGCATTGCCGCCTGTTGAAAACTACGTCCAGCCTGTGGAGCGTTGTTGATTTCCTGTGGACAACTCAATTCACACGCAAAGTTTCCCTTTACACCGAATCACCTTTGGCCCACCATATCCTGTATGGGCAAGGCGCAGAGAACGCCGAACCTAGTACAGGCACCCAGACCTAGCGATCTGCACCGCAGGGCCTGGAAACCAGAGAGGGCCAGCCACATGTCCGCATCCGAGCAGTATTTTGAGGGCGAAGACCTTCACCCGATCGACATCGTCGAACATATCGCCGCGCATCACGAATGGGATTTCGATCGCGTTGCCGATGATCAGATCGCCATGGCCGTCGAAGGCCAGTGGCGCACCTATTCGATCACGCTGGCCTGGTCGCCCTATGACGAAACGCTGCGCCTGATCTGCACGTTCGAAATGGAGCCGCCCGAAGAAAAGCTGCCCAAGCTGTACGAGGCGTTGAACAAGACCAACGATATGTGCTGGACCGGCGCGTTCACCTATTGGCACGAACAGCGGCTGATGGTGTATCGCTATGGCCTGGTTCTGGCCGGGGGGCAGTATGCCGGGTCGGAACAGATCGACCGGTTGATTTCCGCAGCCGTGACCGCATCGGAACGGTTTTACCCGGCCTTCCAGCTGGTCAGCTGGGGCGATCAAAGCGTGGATGACGCCATGCAGGTCGCCATTGCCGAGGCTTACGGGCGCGCCTGAGC
>DFBF01000010.1:43456-47485 GCA_002367285.1 Rhodobacteraceae bacterium UBA3087
ATCTGACCGCGCGGGGGCTGGTGCTTCTGGGCTGTGGCAAGATGGGCTCGGCGATGTTGCAGGGCTGGTTGGGGCAGGGGTTGCCCGCCAGCTCCGTCTGGGTGCTGGACCCGTATCCGTCGGACTGGCTGAAAGGGCTGGACGGCTTGCATCTGAACGAAGACCTGCCCACTGACCCGGCCATCGTGCTGGTCGCGGTCAAACCGCAGATGATGGGCGATGCCCTGCCAACCCTGCGGGCGCTGGGCAATGGCACGACGCTGTTTGTGTCGGTCGCCGCAGGCACGCCGATTGCCGCCTTTCAGGACATATTGGGGGACAAGACGCCGATCATCCGCGCCATGCCCAACACGCCTGCCGCCGTGTCGCGCGGCATCACGGCGATCATTGGCAATGACCAGGCAAGTGCTGCGCAGATGGATCTGGCACAGGCGCTTTTGTCCGCCGTCGGTCAGGTCGTGCGGCTGGAGAACGAGGCCCAGATGGACGCGGTCACTGCCGTGTCCGGCTCCGGCCCGGCCTATGTGTTCCACCTGATCGAAACGCTGGCCGCCGCTGGTCAGGCCCAGGGACTGCCTGCCGATCTGGCCGTGCAGCTGGCCCGCGCAACCGTTGCTGGTGCCGGCCATCTGGCCGAACAGGCGGATGAAGATGCCGGGCAATTGCGCGTGAACGTGACCTCGCCCGGTGGCACAACCGCCGCCGCGCTTGAGGTGTTGATGAATGAACAGGATGGCTTTCCGGCGCTTTTAAGGCGCGCCGTGCAAGCCGCCGCCGACAGATCACGGGAGCTGGCCAAATGAGCGAGATCACATTCGACGATTTTCTAAAGGTCGACATTCGCAAGGGCACGATCCTGCGCGCCGAACCCTTTCCCGAGGCGCGCAAACCCGCCATCAAGCTGTGGGTCGATTTCGGGCCAGAGATTGGCGAAAAGAAAAGTTCGGCCCAGATCACGGCGCATTACGATCCCGCCACGCTGGTCGGCAAGGCGGTGCTGGCCGTGGTGAACTTTCCACCCCGCCAGATCGGTCCGATGCGGTCCGAGGTTCTGGTGCTTGGGCTGCATGACGCCGACGACAATGTGGGTTTGATCACGGCAGACAAAGACGCGCCCGACGGCGCACGGATGTGCTGATGCGCCTGTTCATCACCCGCCCGCTGCCCGAGACCGTTCTGGACCGCGCGCGCGCGACGTTCGACGTGGTGGTGCGCCCGGATACTGCGCCCCTGACACGTGACGAAATGCTGACAGCCCTGCACGAGTTTGACGCGATCCTGCCGACCCTGCGCGACGAATTTTCGGCAGAAGTGTTCGCAGCGGCGGATGAGGTGCGCTGCAAGGTCATGGCCAACTTCGGCGTGGGCTATAACCACATCGACGTGGCCGCTGCCAAGGCGCGCGGCATTGCCGTCTCGAACACGCCGGGCGCGGTGACAGACGCGACTGCGGACACCGCCATGACCCTGATCCTGATGGCCGCGCGCCGCGCGGGTGAAGGCGACAGGCTGGTGCGGTCCGGTCTCTGGCAGGGCTGGCACCCGACACAGATGCTGGGCCTGCATGTGACCGGCAAAACGGTGGGCATCATCGGCATGGGCCGGATCGGTCAGGCCATCGCGGCCCGGTGCCACCATGGTTTTGGCATGTCCGTCGTATTCCACAACCGATCCCCGAAACAGGTGGGTCTGCCCGCCACACAGCTGGACAGCATCCAGGCGGTCTGTGCGGCCGCCGACATCGTCGTGCTGGCCGTGCCGGGCGGGGCAGAGACCACGCATTTGATGGATGCCGCCGCGCTGGCAGCCATGCAGCCCCACGCGATATTGGTGAATATCTCACGCGGTGAAGTTGTGGACGAAGCGGCCCTGATCACAGCGCTGGAAGCCCGCCAGATCGGTGGCGCGGGACTGGATGTCTATGAGTTTGAACCCGAAGTGCCGGATGCCCTGCGGGCGCTGGAGAACGTGACGCTGTTACCCCATCTGGGCACCGCGACGTTAGAGGTGCGCACTGCCATGGGCCTGCTGGCGGTTGAGAACCTGGAACGCTTTGCGCAGGGCGATGGGCTGGTCACGCCGGTCTGATCCCTGACCCAAAGGGGCGCCTTCGGCGCGCATGATATCTCGGATCCGGCTGCGCCGTCGCCTCGCAGTTGGCGCCTGTCTTTATGCTTTCGGTGAATATCCGCGTCGCATCACCGATCCCCCATCGCCGCGCGCCAATGCACGCGACACAGCGAGACATAGGTTTCATTGCCGCCGATCTGCACCTGATCCCCGTCACGCAATACGGTCCCGGCATCATCCTGGCGCACCACCATTGTGGCTTTCTTGCCGCAGTGGCAGATCGTGCGCGCCTCGCGCATTTCATCGGCCAGGGCCAACAGTGCGGCCGAGCCCGGAAACAGGTTGCCCTGAAAATCCACCCGCAGGCCGTAACACATGACCGGGATGCGCAAATCATCGACCGCGCGGGCCAATTGCCAGACCTGGTCGGGTTCCAGGAACTGTGCTTCGTCGATGAACACACAGGCCAGCGGCCCCTGATCCAGCCGCGCTTGCAGCTTGGCGAACAGATCTTCGCCGGGCGCAAATGTATCCGCCTCGGCCCCGATGCCGATGCGTGATCCAATCCGTGCCGCACCGGCGCGATTGTCCAGCCTGGCAGTGATCAGAAACGTCTCCATCCCGCGTTCACGGTAGTTATAGGAGGCTTGCAACAGCAGGGTCGATTTCCCCGCGTTCATTGTCGAGTAATGGAAGTAAAGCTTGGCCATGCCGTGACCTAACCCAAGCGATGGGTCGGGATCAACCGTTGCAAACGGGAGGTGGGGGGAGGGGCGCTGGAAAGGAGAATTCCGAGGTCAGGGGCAGCGAACCGCCCTGGGGATGGAACAGACCTCTCACACCATTACGCACCAGCATACCCGCTACACATATCGGTTTCCCGGATATGCTCCGACGCTGGAACGCGCGACGGACCCCCACCAAACCGACGCTGGAGCGCCGGTCACTCGTTACACTCTTCCCGGTAATCGGGAATGCTTGCATATAGGCATTCCATTGCGATGCGATTAATGGGAAAAGGGATTTGGAATTCCCCCCAAACTGTTTTGGGGACGTAGAAGATAGGGATAGTGATGTGGGTGTCGGGAGTTACCTGAAAAAACACACCGAGGCGTTGGTCAAGGATGTGGGGCTGGAAGCGGCCTGTGAGCTGACGGGGAAGTCGAAAGCGACCCTGGGACGATATTATTCGGACGCAGCAGAGCACGCGGATCGCTTTATGCCGATCGACAGCGTCGCCGCTTTGGAAGAGGCCGCGCGATATCCGCATGTCACCAGCGCCCTGTCCGAGCTGCGTGGGATCACCCTGTCCTATGACGCCGACCGCAAGAACGCGCCCGAAGGCGGGGTCAACACAGATGTCATCGCGCTGTCGCAACGATTCGCGATGCTGATGGCGGAATACCAGCAGTCGATCGAAGACGGCATCATCACGGTGAACGAGGCCAAACGCCTGTTGCGCGAAACCTTGGCGCTGCAACATGTGCTGTTGGACATGAAGCTGCATCTTGAGGATGAGACGGCAACCTGAGGGCCGAACTGTTGGCCTAGTGAGCGGCCAACAGTAATACGTATTTGGCCGAACTCAGGGTGTGACCATTGCAAAGCTGCCGTCGGGCATGGACACCCAGCACGATTGTGGGCTGACGTGCATTCTTTCTTTTGGAGGGCGTTTTCCCGATCGAACCTCTGAAGTGAGCGTGCCCGAGCACTGCGGAAGCTCGACAAGCTGGTAACCATTGTCGCCCATGCATTGGGCAATAACGCGTTGGCGAAGGTTCGCGTTTTGGTCGGCGCTGTAAACCCCGACATAGGGCGCCCAGCCTACTTGTGTGTTGGTCGGAACATCTTGTGCTGCCTTCACCTCACAGCCGGTTTGGGTTCTTTGGTGGTCGGACAGACGGACACCTTCTTTGACCCAAAAACCAACAGGGACGCAGCCAGACACCACAAGGCCTG
>DFBF01000010.1:47552-54533 GCA_002367285.1 Rhodobacteraceae bacterium UBA3087
AAAACTACCATAGCTTGTGCAAAAAAGCCAAGACGCCTCATTCAGTTTGCCTGCTCTCACCCCACCAAAATCGCGACCCAGGCCATGCCCGCCGCACTGGCCGTCACGGCCACGGCGCTGCTGGCCAGGTCTTTGGCGCGGCGGGCAAGGTCGCTTTGTTCGGTCGAGGTGTGATCGACGGCGCGTTCGACGGCTGTGTTCATCAGCTCGGCGGCCAGCATCAGGATGCCCAGCGCCAGGATCAACGTGCGTTCGCCGCCGTTAAGGTCCAGGATCAACGCCAGCCCCCCCCGACACGATATTGGCCCAGATCCATTGTTGCAGCGATTGTTCGTTGCGCCGGCAATCCAGCCAGCCGCGCCAGGACCAGACCGCGCGCCATTTGAAACGGGTCCATTCGCGGTGGGCGGCGCTACGCAGTCCCTCGCGGCACCTGCGCGTGTTTGATATAATGATCGACGGCATCCTGCACCCGGCGAAACCGGTCACCGCCCAGTTTCGTGCCCCCGAACCAGCGGGTGACAACGATGACGTGGCCTTCCAGCCCTTCGCGCTCCAACATGCGCAGGATCACCATGCCGGCACCCGCCTCGCCGTCATCGCCCTTGGCGGGGCCTTCGGGCAGGATCGCGGCCCAGGTGTTGTGGGACGCCTTGGCGTACCGTTTGTCGCGTCGCAGCTGTTTCAGGAACGCCTTGACCTCGGCGCGCGACGCAACAGGTCCGCCGCTGACGGCATATTTCGACCCACGGTCGGTCAGGAAATTCTCAAACTGTTGCATGCGGCCCCCAGGTCTCAGAGGAGGTTACGCATAATCCCGCAGGTTTTCCAACAACGCCTTGTTGCGGCACAGGCCCGGCGTGTGGGTGGCCCCATCCTGGCGTTGTTCCAGCCACAGCTCGCAGCCCTCAGGGTCGGGGCAATCCATGCAGCGGGCCACGGCCCCCTCCAGCTGTTGATAGGACAGGCTGGCGCCTTCCAATTCGCGGCGCAGATCAAGCCCCAGCGTGTCGGCCATACGGGTGACAAGCCGTTCGTGGTGGGCATGTTTCGAGTGGTCAGACATGGCGTCCCCCTTTTGATGACCAGCAAAAGGGAAATCGCCGTGTGCGTCCTTGATCATGATCAAGTTGGCCCGGACCCAAGGTTAGGCACCGGGTCAGATCCAGGCCAAACGTCAGTTCAGAATCCTGCAACAGCGTGGCGCACGGCGGCCAGACGCTGGGCGTTGGGCGGGTGCGTCGACAGGACCTTGTTGCCGGGATCTTTCATGCGGCGGAAATAGGCCGCGCCGACCAAGGGGTCATAACCCGCATCAAAGGCGATCCGGGCGCCCAACACGTCGGCTTCCAGTTCGAACTCCTTGCTGAACCCGCTGATCGCCCGCAATCCCCCCACGGCCGAGGCACGGCGCACCGCCTTGGCGTCCTTGCCTTCGATGGTCGCCATCAACTCGCCCTCAATGGCGCCGGTGATCAGCGCATCGGTGGTGACAGGCAGGTGGCCCTTGATGTGATGTGCGGCTTCATGGCCCAGGATAAAGGCGATCTCGTGATCGTTCCGGACCTCGGCAATCAGCTTTTGGGTAAAGGCGATGACGGGACGTCCCGCCCGGTTTTCGGTCTGATAGGCATTGGATGCGGCTTCTGGGTCGCCGTCCACTGTGATCGTGAAGCCGCACTTTGCGCGCGGGGCCCGGGCGCGACAGGCCGCTTCGGCCACGGGTGCCATGCGCCGTGCCACGGCCGAAAAGCGCCGGATCGCGTCGGCCTGTTTGGGGGCGGCACGTACGGCCTCCTGCGGTGCCAAACGGTTGGCCGAGGCATCGCTGCCTCCATCGGGGGTGCAGGCCATCAAACCGGTGGCTAAAAGGACCAAAATGAAATGTTTCATGAAACCTCCTGATCTGAATTCCGATGGTGTAGCCCGATCCAACAGGGCTGGCCAGAGGCAGGATACCACGCTAGTCTGACCATATGTTTACCATCGAACATGACTTTGACGCCACTGTCGTGACCCTTGTGGACGAAGGCAAGCCCTTCCTGCGCGAGGATGTGACCATCAATGCCTTCGAGGATTGCGTGACCCTGGAACAATGGGACCCGAATGAGGACAAGGTGCACAAAATCACCCTGACCATGAGCCAGGTGCGTGACCTTGCCGCGGCCCTGGACCTGCCAGAAGGGATCTATCAACTGGTGCGCGAGAAAAAGTAACAAGGCAACAAAGTGCGCGCCACAAAGCACACGCCACAAGGTTCCGGCCACAAACTCCACGCCCAGGAGTTTTCGCAGAAAACTCACCACCGCCCCGCAGGTGAAAATTATTTCGAATAATTTTGTGCGCCCTCGCAGCACGCGGACCTGCGCCGGTCTTGGGCCGGATCAGTCAACCCGAAACACCTTGTCCCGGTGCGTCCCCCCCCGCACCAGCGTCAGGCGCGATTTTGCCACGCCAAGGGCCGCTGCCAACAGTTTGGCCACGGCGGCGTTGGCCTTGCCGCCCTCCGGCACCGTGGTGACATAGACGCGCAGCCCGTCGTTGCCGGCTTCGACCGCATTGCGCGAGGCTTTCGGCGTGACCCGCACCGACAGCTCGGTGCCTGCCGTGGCCAGGTGGTTCAACTGTCCCTTTTTCATGGCCAGACCCTGCGGGATTACGCTGGACAGGGCAAGCCCGGCCCGACACTCTGGCGCCGAAACAGGAGAGCGACATGACGACAGGGTTTTTCTGGGATGAGAGGTGTTTCTGGCATTCCGGCGGCAACTATGCCAGCACGGTGCCCGTCGGTGGATTGGTGCAACCTCTGGCCGCCGGGGGCTTGCCCGAAAACCCGGAAACAAAACGGCGTCTCAAGAACCTGATGGACGTGACCGGCCTGACCCGCGACCTTGTGGTGCGCAGCGCAGAGCAGGCCAGCTTTGACGATCTGGCCCGTGTGCACCCGCCGGAATTCCTGCGCGAATTCAAACGACTGTCTGACAGCGGCGGGGGCGAACTGGGCCTGCGCACCCCCTTTGGTCAGGGCGGCTATGAAATCGCCGCGCTGTCCGCCGGCCTGTCCATCGCCGCGCTGGATGCCGTGATGCGGGGCGAGGTCACCAACGCCTATGCCCTGTCGCGCCCGCCCGGCCACCATTGCCTGCCGGATTTCCCCAACGGGTTTTGCCTGTTGGCCAACCTTTCCATCGCCATCCGCACCGCTCAGGCACGTGGTTTGGGCAAACGGTTCGTCGTGCTCGATTGGGACGTGCACCATGGCAATGGCACCGAAGCTGTGTTCCTGAACGACCCCGACGTGCTGACCATTTCGCTGCATCAGGACCGCAACTATCCGATGGATACGGGCGACATTGACGTGCGCGGCGACGGCGCGGGCGAAGGCGCCAACATGAACATTCCGCTGCCCCCCGGCGCGGGCCATGCGACCTATATTGAGGCGATGGAGCGTCTGGTTCTTCCCGCCATTCGCACCTTTGGCCCAGACGCGATTGTCATCGCCTGTGGCTATGACGCGGGCGCGATCGACCCGCTGGCGCGCATGCTGGCCACCGCCGACACCTTCCGCCAGATGACCCGCATGGTGCGCGAACTGGCCGAAGACCTGTGCGATGGCCGCTTGATGATGGCGCACGAGGGCGGATATTCCGAGGTCTACGTGCCCTTCTGCGGCCACGCGGTCCTAGAGGAGATGTCGGGCTCCGGCATCACCGCACCCGACCCGCTGGCCGCGACTTTCGCCGCGCGCCAGCCCTCGGCCCGGATGGAGGCCGTGTATTCCGCATATCTGGACGACCTGGTTGCGTTTTTCACCCCAACCGGTTGACGCGCGCAGGCCCAACCCCGACATGATACGCGACACCGGAGGATACAGATGCCAGACCCGAACCCCGCCGCGCTCGACTTTCTGCTAAGCCGCCGCTCGCGCCCGGCCAAGACGCTGATCGCCCCCGCGCCAACCCGTGCGCAACTGGCCCCGATCCTTATGGCCGCTGCCCGCACGCCAGATCACGGCAAGCTGGAGCCGTGGCGTTTCATCGTGCTGGAAAAGCCCGCCCTGACCCGCCTGGCGGCCTTGGCCACAGCCCGCGCCCCGGCCTTGGGGATCGACCCCGAGAAGGTCGAAAAAGGGCGCAAACAGTTTTCCGACGCCGACCTGGCGGTCGCGGTGATTGCGTCGCCCGTGGCCAGCGACAAGGTACCTCAGATTGAACAGCTGTATTCTGCCGGGGCCGTTTGCCTGGCGATGCTCAACGCCGCGCTGGCATCGGGTTGGGGCGCGAACTGGCTGTCCGGCTGGGCCAGCCACGACCGCGTTTTCCTGCGCGAGGGGCTGGGCTTGGCGGATCACGAAACTGTCGCAGGCTTCATTCACATTGGCACCGAAAGCTGCGCGCCACCGGAACGGCCACGCCCCGATCTTGACGCAAAAACACAATGGGTAACGGCATGATGTTCAATGATTTTTCAAAATCTCTGGCCCAACTTGGCGACAGCCGCTTTCGCGCCGTTCTGCTCAAAGGCGTTGGCCTGACGCTGGGCCTGTTGATTGCCATCACCTTGGTGTTTTCCTGGCTTGTCGGCTGGGTCACGCCGGACAGTTTTGCCTTGCCCTGGATCGGAGAAATCACCTGGGTCGGCAGCGCTCTGTCCTGGGGTGCGGTGTTGCTCATGATGGTGCTGTCAGTGTTCCTGATGGTGCCTGTGGCCTCGGCCTTTACCGGCATTTTCCTGGATGACGTGGCCGAGGCGGTCGAGGATCGCCACTATCCCGGTCTGCCTACCGTGCCCCCCATGACCCTGTGGGACACGATCCGCGACAGCCTGGGCTTTTTCGGCGTGCTCGTTGCGGTGAACCTTGTCGCACTGGTCCTGATGTTTTTCGTCGGGCCCTTTGCGCCGGTGCTGTTCTGGGCGGTGAATGGATACCTTCTGGGGCGGGAATATTTCCAGATGGCGGCGATGCGCCGGCTGGGGCGCGAGGGCGCCAATCAGCTGCGCGCGCGCTATTCAGGCCAGATCTGGCTGGCGGGCACGCTGATGGCAATGCCGCTGTCGATCCCGGTCGTGAACCTACTGATCCCAATTCTGGGCGCGGCGACGTTCACGCATATGTTCCACCGTCTGAACCGGACGTAAGCGCGGACGCCCCGGCAAAGCTCCCACCCTTTGATGGTATCGCGCCGGATGAACCCCAGCGCCCTCCCACCCCGCCTTGCCGGGGCGGCTGCCTGTTTCCTCTTGCCAAAAATATCCCCGCCGGAGGCACAAAAAATGCGGGCCGCCCAACCCAGGCGACCCGCTGAATGTCTTGATGGAACAGGGATCAGTTGATCGCTTCGGGCGGGTCGTACCGGTCGAACCAATCCATGTCTTCGACTGTTATCATGCCTGACACAATGATGCCCGCAACGATCACCCACAGCACGGTGGTGATCGCCGTCACGATCAGCATGGTGCGCTTCAGACGGAAGTTCGCCGGTGCGCCCGCATGGGTGCCCTGCAACACCTCGCCTTCGTCGCCCTGCGTGCGCAGACGCACGGGCAGGGTGATGAACATGGTCATGAACCAGATCACGGCATACAGAACGATGGCGGCGGTGATGGTCATCAGATCTGTTCCAATTCGACCAGCGTGCCGGTGAAATCCTTGGGGTGCAGGAACAGAACCGGCTTGCCATGGGCGCCGATCTTGGGCTCTCCGGTGCCCAACACGCGCGCGCCATCGGACTTCAGCTTGTCGCGCGCGGCGATGATGTCTTCGACCTCGTAACAGATGTGGTGGATGCCGCCGGCGGGGTTCTTGGCCAGAAAGCCCGCGATGGGGCTGTCGTCGCCCAGCGGGTACAGCAATTCGATCTTGGTGTTGGGCAAGGTGATGAACACCACCGTGACGCCATGGTCGGGTTCGTCCTGCGGAGTACCCACATCGGCCCCCAGCGTATTGGCATAGAGCGCCGAGGCAGCCTCAAGGTCTGGCACGGCAATGGCCACGTGGTTCAGGCGTCCGATCATGTCTGTCTCCTCTCGATCCTGTGTTGGGGCTGCTTATGCCGGGTTCGGGGCGTGCAGACAAGCGATCACGCATCGCAGGTTGCACCGCGTTAACGCCGTCTTAGGTAAATGCGTGTTCATGTTTGTCAGGAAAGGAGACCTGACATGAGCGATGATCTGGAACGCTATGTCCTGAACCGACCGCCCAGCCCGGACCGCCCCTTGCAGGGGATGACCGTTCTGGTGGTCGAAGACAGCCGTTTTGCATCCGAGGCGATCCGCCTTTTGTGTTTGCGGTCGGGGGCACGTATTCGACGGGCGGACACGCTGGCGTCGGCACACCGACACCTGGCGGTGTATCGACCGTCGATCATGATCGTTGATATGGGTCTGCCTGATGGGTCGGGCGCCGAACTGATCCATGAACTGGCCACAGCCAACCCACGCGTTTGTGTTCTGTTGGGCATCAGTGGCGATGAAGGTGGGCGCGATTTGGCGCTCGAGGCAGGGGCTGACGGCTTCATCGCCAAACCGATCGAAAGCCTGGCGCAGTTCCAGCAATCGGTGCTGGCGCATCTGCCGGTGGGCGAAGGGCCAACCAAACCGCGCGCTCTGCCGACTGAAACGGTTGCACCGGATATTTTGGCCTTTCAGGATGACCTCAGCCATATCGCCGAGGTGATGCAGGACACGCCCGATGGCCAGACCCTGGATTACATCGCGCAGTTCCTGTCCGGTGTGGCGCAATGCGCCCATGACTATCCGCTGGAAGCCGCGGCCGTCAGCCTGGCCAACTCGCGTGCTCATGGGCGTGGCACAGGGTCCGACGTGGCGCGTGTGGCCGGAATTGTCCAAGAACGGTTGGAAAAACGCGTCTCAATCTGACCGGGTGGCCTTGCCCGGTCAACGCCCACCCTTTGTCGGCGGGTGCGGGGCAAAACCGTGGTGCCACCCACCCCGTTGACCGGGGCAAGGGGCATCTGGATG
>DFBF01000010.1:54653-60956 GCA_002367285.1 Rhodobacteraceae bacterium UBA3087
AAATTCGATGGCGACAGCCAAACCCGAAAGGCCTCTTTCAACGCAGGCCAATCCTTGTCCGTCGCCGCAAACCACACGGTATCCCGATTGCGCCCCTTGATCACGGCGGCCTGACGGAAGGTGCCCTCGTAACTCAGCCCCAGCCGTTGCGCGGCCCGGCGCGAGGCCAGGTTCAGCGCGTCGCATTTCCATTCAAACCGCCGATATCCCGCCTCAAATGCCCATTGCATCATCAGATACATTGCCTCGGTCGCCGCACGCGTATGTTGCAGGGCCGGTGAGAAATTGACATGCCCCGCCTCGATCGTGCCCGCCTCTGGCTTGATCCGCAGAAAGCTGGCCACGCCTTCCCAGGCGCCGCTGTCCTTGTTGAAAATCGCATGAAACCGCGTGTCGTCACCGGCCGTCGCGTCGCGCATCCAGCGGTGATATCTGGCGGCCGAGGCAAACGGGCCATAGGGCAGCCAGGTCCAGATCGCGTCATCCGCGCTGT
The DNA here is from genome assembly GCA_002367285.1 of Rhodobacteraceae bacterium UBA3087. Taxonomy (GTDB): domain Bacteria; phylum Pseudomonadota; class Alphaproteobacteria; order Rhodobacterales; family Rhodobacteraceae; genus Aliiroseovarius_A. Next base: position 55,147 of record DFBF01000010.1, read on the forward strand.
TGGCTTTGAACAGCTGTGCGGCATGGATGTCGGCCTGCAACAGTTCCAGGCGGGCGAACTGGCCGTCAAGCCGCGCCGCATCCGGCCAACGCGGGGGGGTCCACCCTTCGACGCATGCGCCAACCTTGTATTCCATGTTTCTGCCTTCCTGTCCCGTCCCCCAAGCGGACGATGATGACCCATCGGTTAACCTGTGCGGCTGGTCATGGCAATTCCCCGCGCTTTCCCAAATTGCGCCCCAATTCCCCGACACACTTACCCCAAGGCCCCGAATTCCTTGCGTGGGGTGTGCATCTTAGTTCTGAGGCCAGGAGTACAGGCATGAATTTGAAACAAATGATTAAGCAATTTACGAACGAAGAATTCGGCAATGCTGTGATTGACTGGACGGTGCTGATGGCTGGCATGGTTCTGATGGCGATCGCCGTGGTGATGACCATCACAGACAATGTTGATGCGATCACCGAAGACACCAGCGACCGCATGGAAACCGTTGCAGACAACATGAAGGGCGCGTCGACCTGATCAGGTCACCGCAGAATTCCGGGCGCGGCTGACATGTCGAGGCCGGGGAAAATGTGCGCTTCAAGATCGCTTTTCGCCAAGCCGAACAGCCCCGCCAAGGCGGTGCCCGCATGCGCGCGCAAGTCGCTGGTCGGCATCAGGTCGCGTTCCTTATACAGCTGCGCGTTGGCCAATCCGGGCCAGTCGCCATGCACCATGCCGCCGCGCACCGCGCCGCCGGCCAGAACCATCGCGCCCGCCGTGCCGTGATCGGTCCCCTGCGAGCCATTTTCGCGCGCCGTGCGGCCAAATTCGGTCATTGCCAGCACAGCCGTTTGGCCCCAGGCCGCCGGGCCCAACCCGTCGCGCAGAGTCAGAATCGCGCGTTCGAATTCGGCCAAAGGTTTGCGCAGGGCGCGGGCCTGGCCGTTGTGCGTGTCCCATCCCCCCAGCGAAAACGACGCGATGCGCGTGTCTTCCAACAGGCGCTCGGCGGTGAATTGCGCCAGCTTTTCCGCCGTCGATCCCTTGGCCGTGGCCTGCATCGCGTTGCCCATGGCTTCGCGCATTTCACCATAGGTTTCGATGTCACCGCCGCCTGCTTGCAGCGTGCCGGCCAGATCCACGGCCTCGTCCATCGCGGCGGCAAACAGCGGCGCGTCGTGATACATCCGCCCCAACAGGCGCTTGGACTGGGTCGAAAGGGTCAGCACCGCATCGGGCGCCCAGGTTGAAACAGGCGCGTCACCGTGCATCAGCAAAGCGTCTTCGCCCCCCACCGCAAAGCCGGTCCGCAGCTGTGTGCCCGGCATCAAAGACAGCGCCCGGTTCAGCCACCCGTCACGGATCGCACCACCGGGGCCGATCCCGGCCTCAAGCAGGTCCTGCCCGTCAAAATGGCTGCGCTTGTCGCGATACGGGGTCGAGGTCGCGTGCACGAACCCCAGTTCACCCTTGGCCCATAGCGGGTGCAGCCCGGCCAGCCCCGGATGCAGCCCGAAGAAATCGTTCAGCGGCAGGGCGTCACCCATGTTCACGTTGGGGCGCAGCGCGGCAAAATCGCGGTCCCCCAAGGGGCGCACCACGTCCAGCCCATCCATTGCACCGCGCAGGATGATGACGACCAGGCGTTTGTCGCCGGGGGCTGCGGCCAGCGCAACAGGGGTGACCAGCGGGCTTGCGGCCAGGCAACAGCCGACCTGAGTCAGAAACGATCTGCGGGTCTGAGTATTGGTCATGCGGGTTTCCTCATCGCATCTGGAACCGGGGCGAGGCCAGGACCAGCCCCACGCCTTCCCACCGCGTCGCCGCTGCGCGGGCGGCAAAATCGGTGTCACTGTCTATCAGATCACCCAGAGCGGTGCGGGCGAAGTTACGCGGGTCGGGCAGGGGATTGGTGATGGCGGCGGGCACGGTCATCGCCCATTGCAGCCGGGCGGCCAGGCCCTGTGGCGTGATCCAATGCCCGGCGTCTTCGGGCCACCCATCCGGTCCGGGCGGGCGTTCCCAGGGCTGGCCCATCATGCGCATCGGCACCACGACCGATTGCATCACGATACGGGTTTCGGCCGCCATGATGGCCTTGGGCGTGATCCCCAGGGCACGCAGAGACGCGGTGATGAATTCGATCGGGCGGCGGACCTTTTGGGCTTCGGGCGCCCAGGCGGCGGGATGTTCCAACAGGGCCTCGTAACAGGCCATCAGGTCGCCGCCACTGCGCAAATAGGCTGCCGCGATATGGGCGACCAATTCCGGGTCGGGACGGTCGGCGACAAAATGCACCGCCAGTTTCCAGGCCAGATGCCGGGCCGTATCGGGATGGGCGGCGATGTCCTCCAACGCCTGATACACGTCCTCAACGCGCGGCGTGTCATCACCATAGGCCTTGCCCAAAATGACCTCGGCCCCGGGGCTGGCCCGACGGGCACGATAGACCGCGCCGCCTTTTCCGTCATAGCGGAACCCGGCCAGCAGCTTGGCAAATTCGCGCACATCGGTCTGGGTATAGCTGCCACCAACGCCCAGCGTGTGCAGCTCCAGAACCTCGCGCGCCAGGTTTTCGTTCAGCCCCTTGCCCGCCTGTTGCCCAACCACCGATCCTTCGCCGACCGAGGCGAACTGATCCAGGTAATGCAGCATGATCGGGTGGGTCACCACGGCCTTCAACATATCGGCAAATCGCCCCGTGATATGTGGCTGAATGGCGTCTTCGGTGAATGTCGCCACCAGCGGGCGGTATACGGCCTGTTTGCCTTCGACTGTAAAGTGATCGGTCCAGAACAACGACAGGCGTTCGTGAAACCCGACGGGGGCGGCGACCTGACGGGCCAGGGTGGCGCGAAACCAGTCCTGCGACCGATCCTTCATCGCGATACGCAGGGCTTTCTGCGCCTCGCGCGCGCCGTCCTCGCCCTTGCGCCGGGCCTTGGCCAGATCACGATATTTCGACAGGTAATCGGCGTGGTCAACCATATGGCCGATGGGAAAACGCCCCGCCATGTCGTCGTCAAGGCTGGCCAACACGCCCCCCGCGTCGCCTGCAAAAACGGCAGTCGGGCCCAGTCCGGTGCCAAACCGGGTCGCGGCAATCTGGGGGTTGAAACGCATGAGGCCCTCCCTGCGAACTGCGTGACGCATGATACGCATATGGGAGGGCTTTGTGTCGCCTAAAACGTTTCGAAATCTGCTTGAGGCACAAGGCGATTTCGAAACGTCCGCTAGATCAATGGGTTACGGGCGTTTCGAGCAAAGCCCGTGACCCAGGTTTTTCTCGAAACGCTTTATAAAGTGCAGGCGGCTGTTATTCTTGCGGAATGATGCGCAGGTGCAGTTCGCGCAGCTGTTCGTTCAGCGGCTCGCTGGGCGCGTTCATCATCTGGTCTTCGGCGCGTTGGTTCATCGGGAACATCACGACCTCGCGGATGTTGGCCTCGTCCGCCAGCAACATGACGATGCGGTCGACACCGGCGGCGCAGCCCCCGTGCGGCGGCGCGCCGTATTGGAATGCGTTGACCATGCCGCCAAAGCGTTTCTTGACCTCGTCTTCGCCATATCCGGCCAGATCGAAGGCCTTGAACATGATCTCCGGCTTGTGGTTACGGATCGCGCCACTGACCAATTCGTACCCGTTGCAGGCCAGGTCAAACTGATACCCACGCACGGCCAACGGGTCGCCCAACAGCGCGTCCATGCCGCCTTGAGGCATCGAAAACGGGTTGTGGTCAAAGTCCAGCTTGCCGGTTTCGTCGTCCATCTGGAAGATCGGGAAATCGACGATCCAGGCGAACGCGAAGCGGTTGGTGTCGGTCAGGCCCAGCTCGTCGCCGATGGTGCTGCGTGCACGTCCCGCGACCGATTCAAACGCCTTGGGCTTGCCGCCCAGGAAAAAGGCCGCGTCGCCCAGGTTCAGGCCCAGTTGCTGGCGGATCGCCTCGGTGCGTTCCGGGCCGATGTTTTTGGCCAGGGGGCCGGCGGCTTCCATGCCGCCCTCGACCTCGCCGGATTTCAACTTGGCTTGGGCTTCCTTGACGGTGATGCCCAGTTCCTGCGCCACCGCATCGGCGGTTTTTTCGCGCCAGAAGATATAGCCCATGCCGGGCAGCCCTTCGGATTGCGCGAATTTGTTCATGCGGTCACAGAATTTGCGCGACCCGCCTTTGGGCGCGGGAATGGCGCGCACTTCGGTGCCTTCGTTTTCCAGCAGACTGGCGAAGATGGCAAAGCCCGAGCCGCGGAAGTGTTCAGACACAACCTGCATCTTGATCGGGTTGCGCAGGTCGGGCTTGTCGGTGCCGTACCACAGGGCGCTGTCGGCGTAAGAAATCTGTTGCCAGTCCTGATCGACATTGCGCCCGCCACCGAATTCTTCGAACACACCGCGCAGCACCGGCTGGATCGTGTCAAACACGTCCTGCTGGGTCACAAAGCTCATTTCCATGTCCAGCTGATAGAAATCCGTCGGCGACCGGTCGGCGCGCGGATCTTCGTCGCGGAAACACGGCGCGATCTGGAAATACTTATCAAATCCGGCGACCATCATCAGCTGTTTGAACTGCTGCGGCGCCTGGGGCAGGGCGTAAAACTTGCCGGGGTGCAGACGCGACGGCACCAGAAAGTCACGCGCGCCTTCGGGGCTGGAGGCGGTGATGATCGGCGTCTGATATTCGCGGAAATTCAGGTCCCACATGCGTTTTCGCATGCTGGCCACCACGTCGCTGCGCAGCTTCATGTTCTTTTGCAGCTTCTCGCGGCGCAGATCCAGGAACCGGTATTTCAGGCGGGTTTCTTCCGGGTATTCCTGATCGCCAAACACCATCAGCGGCAGTTCCTCGGCGGCGCCCAGAACTTCCAGGTCGCGCACGAAAACTTCGACTTCGCCGGTCGGGATCTTGTCGTTCACCAGATCCGGGTCGCGCGCTTTGACGTTGCCGTCGATGCGAATACACCATTCGCTGCGCACCTTTTCCATTTGGGAAAACACCGGGCTGTCGGGATCGCACAGCACCTGTGTGATGCCGTAATGGTCGCGCAGGTCGATGAACAGGATGCCGCCGTGGTCGCGAACGCGATGAACCCAGCCGGACAGGCGAACGGTATCGCCGACGTTGGATTTGTTCAGATCGACACAGGTATGGCTGCGAAAGGCGTGCATGGCGGGCTCCCATCGGGGGTGGATTAAGTCACGCGCCGATACACCCGTCTGGGGCGGCAAAGTCAAGCCATGGCGCGGCCCCCGGCGCGGGAATACACCGTGATTTCGACATATCGGCCACGTGCCCGGCGTATTTTTTGTTTGTCAGGTGACCCGTGCGGCCTGGATGCGTGATTAATTGAACACGAGGTATTTGAATGTGGAATAAGGTCGCGGATCGCTTTTTGCGAATAATCGCGGAAAATGGCGAGTTGTTGGTGACCTGACCGAATGGCCGAGAGACGCGCGATGGCGNNTGGATATTGGCGCTGGGCGAGGCTTACATGGATGAAAGTCTGACCGTCGCACAGGGCGATCTGAAGGGGTCTTGCGCCTGGTGGCAGGCAATATGCGTGACCATGGATTTGGCCGATATATGCTGGCAGCGACCGGTGCGTGCACCACGTTTCGCCGCATTGCACAGCACAATCCGCTGCATATTTCGCGGCGTAACGTCGAAATGCATTCCGACTTGTCGACGGATATGTACGAGCTGTTTCTGGACCAATACTCCTGCGCCTATTTTCCCGGCCCCGCCATGACGTCGACGCTGGCGCGTGATTACGGGGTGCATGTCACCGCCGTGACCCTGTCGACCGAACAGATAAAAAATACC
>DFBF01000010.1:60984-63643 GCA_002367285.1 Rhodobacteraceae bacterium UBA3087
GAGGTTGACGAGGTCTTTGTTCGCATCGTTGTCGTTGACATGTTGGCCCGCCGCAATACGACACCTTCTTTCGCAAGCTCAAGGAAAACCTGGCGCCGACCCGCGAGAAGCATGACGACCGATTCCTGCGCATGTGGCGGTATTACCTGACTGCCAGCGACCTGATCCCGTCCGACCTGAGCCTGCCCGAACTGGGCATGTGCATCTTCCAGTTTCAGCTGCCCATGATCCCATGGCGGCCCCTCTGACACGGGATTATGTCTATCGGAACGGGCCGCACGTGTCTGAGTGGCGATAGGGGTCAGGCCCAGAGCCCTTGCAACGGACGGGCAGCACGACCCGGTCGGGGATTTCCGCAGCCCTGACAGGTGCGGCCAGGATCAGGCCTTCCAGCTTGCCGGAATCCAGCCCCGCAGGGAATTCCCGACGGCCACCCGACCGCCCAACATGTCGCGCGTGACCACCTGTTCGCGCAGTTCGCCGCTCTCCAGCAATTCCTCGCGCAAGATGCCCGGCAACAAGCCGCATTCTAATGGGGGCGTGACCCAGCCGTTGGCCGTTTCCACGAACAGGTTGGTGATTGTGCCTTCGCAGAATTCGTCATGTTCGTTCAGGAAAATGACCTCGTCCACACCGTCGGGCAGATTGGCTCGGGCCTGGTCATACGGGGCCCGTTGCGTGGTTTTGTGCCGCAGCCACGGGTTGGTTGAGTGCAGCCTTTGCGTGGCAATCGACAGGGTCCAGTGTTTGGGCGCATCAGCCAAGGGGGCCGTGGTCAGCTCAAACCGCCCCTCGCGGTCCAAGGTCAGGCGGCATCGCGTATTGCCCTGTGCCCTCGCCACCCCCTGCAACACCTCCAGCCCGGACACCGCATCAAACGGAATGCCCAGGGCGCGGGCCGACCGGCCCATACGTTCGATATGGCGGCCGCCGCGCACGAAACCGGCCTCTGCCGAATGGGCAAAGGTTTCGATCAGCCGAAAGCTGCGGGTAACCGGCGCATAGGGTAGCGCAGAAATCGTGCTTTCCACAGGGCTTCCTCGTATTCGGATGGCGCTGTGCTGTCCCAGACAACACCGCCCCCCACATTGACCACCGCGCCGGGTCCGTCAACCATCAAGGTCCGGATCGCCACGTTGAAGCTGGCCCGCCCATCAGGCGCGGCCCAGCCGATTGTGCCACAGTATATGTCGCGCGCCTGTGGTTCCAGATCGTTCAGGATTTCAATTGCGCGGATTTTAGGCGCTCCGGTGATGGACCCGCACGGATACAGCGCTGTGAAGATGTCCGCCAGCCCCACGCCCGCCCGCAAACGCGCCCGCACAAGCGAGGTCATCTGATGCACCGTCGCATAGCTTTCGACCGCAAACAGGTCCGGCACATGAACCGACCCGGGTACGGCAACACGGCTGATGTCATTGCGCAGCAGGTCGACGATCATCAGGTTTTCGGCCAGGTTCTTTTCGTCCGTGGTCAGGAAATCGCGCAAGGCGGCGTCTTCCTCGGGGTCCTCAGAGCGCGGCTGCGTGCCCTTCATGGGCCGCGTTTCAATCTCGCCCTCGTTTGTGGCGAAAAACAGTTCCGGCGATCGGCTGACCAGATCAGGCAAGCCCTCTTGCAACACCAATGCGCCGTGCCCGACCGGCTGCCCCTCGGCCAAGGCCGCATACAGCGCCTCGGCCCCGCCCGTGATGTCCAGATCCATCGGAAAGGTCAGGTTCGCCTGATAAATATCGCCCGCGCCGATGAACCCATGCACCACGTCAAAGGCCTGTGCATAACGCGCCGCGTCCCAACGCGGCCGTGGTGGTGAAATCTTGGCGGGGCCGGGCGCGACCTCGCCCCGGCACGGCGTGCGATACACGCCAAAACACACAAGCGGCAGACGCCGTGCCACTGGCATCCGGTGGGCCAGCCGCGGCTCCAACGCATAACCCAGCTCATAGCTCGCGTATCCCGCGACCCAGGCACCATCTGCGCGCGCCTGATCCAGCGCCGCCAGCGCGTCGGGCACATCCTCAGGCACATCCGCCCGGATGACCCGATCCGGCGCGTCAAACCATGTCGCCTGACCCTGCGGGCCGTGATCGAAGAAAATGCGCAAATTTCGCCCCTGTTGCCACAGCTTTGGCGTATAGTGCGCGCAGACGGGGACAGACAGATAAAATGCGGCATTTCACCCGGCATTTCCGATCCCCCTTGCACCTTTCCCCGCGGTGCCTATAACGCAGGACAATTTGGGCACACGGGGCTGTGCCGACTCGCCACAGCAGGGAATGGGACCATGCCGAAAAGAACCGATATCAACTCCATCATGATCATCGGCGCTGGGCCCATCATCATTGGCCAGGCCTGCGAATTCGACTACTCCGGCGCCCAAGCCTGCAAGGCCCTGCGCGAGGAAGGCTATCGCGTCATCCTGGTGAACTCGAACCCGGCGACGATCATGACCGATCCGAACATGGCCGACGCGACCTATATCGAACCGATTACCGCCGAAATGGTCACCAAGATCATCGAAATCGAACGGCCGGACGCGCTGCTGCCCACCATGGGCGGCCAAACGGGCCTGAACACGGCGCTGGAGCTGGATGATCTGGGCGTGTTGGACAAGTACAACGTCGAACTGATCGGTGCCAAACGCGCCGCCATCGAAATG
>DFBF01000010.1:63657-65974 GCA_002367285.1 Rhodobacteraceae bacterium UBA3087
AGACCGCAAACTGTTCCGCGAAGCCATGGACCGTCTGGGCATCGAAAACCCCAAAGCCACCATCGCCAACACGTTCAAGGAATGCATGGACGCGATTGACTATGTCGGCCTGCCCGCCATCATCCGCCCCGCCTTTACCATGGGCGGCACCGGCGGCGGCGTGGCGTATAACCGCGAAGAATATGAACATTTCTGCCGCACCGGCCTGGACGCATCGCCCGTCAACCAGATCCTGATCGACGAAAGCCTGCTGGGCTGGAAAGAATTCGAAATGGAGGTGGTGCGCGACACCGCGGACAACGCCATCATCGTCTGTGCCATCGAAAACATCGACCCGATGGGGGTTCACACCGGCGACAGCATCACCGTTGCCCCGGCGCTGACCCTGACCGACAAAGAATACCAAATGATGCGCACGCATTCGATCAATGTGCTGCGTGAAATCGGTGTTGAAACCGGTGGCTCGAACGTGCAATGGGCCGTGAACCCGGCCGATGGCCGCCTGGTCGTGATCGAAATGAACCCGCGCGTGTCGCGATCGTCCGCGCTGGCCTCTAAAGCCACCGGGTTCCCGATTGCCAAGATCGCCGCAAAACTGGCGGTCGGCTATACGCTGGATGAGCTGGACAATGACATCACCAAGGTGACACCGGCCAGCTTTGAGCCGTCCATCGACTATGTCGTCACCAAGATCCCGAAGTTCGCGTTTGAAAAATTCCCGGGGTCCGAACCCTATCTGACCACCGCCATGAAATCGGTGGGCGAGACGATGGCGATTGGCCGGACCATCCATGAATCGCTGCAAAAAGCATTGGCCTCGATGGAATCGGGCCTGACCGGCTTTGACGAGATCGAAATCGAAGGCGCCCCTGATGTGGCCGCCGTCACCCGCGCGATTTCCAAACAGACGCCGGACCGGATGCGCACCATTGCCCAGGCGATGCGCCACGGCATGTCTGATGACGACATCCACGCAACAACCATGTTCGACCCCTGGTTCCTGGCCCGCATCCGCGAAATCGTCGAGGCCGAAGATGTGGTGCGCGCCAACGGCCTGCCTGCCTCTGAAAAAGACATGCGCATGCTGAAAATGTTGGGCTTTTCTGATGCGCGCCTGTCGATCCTGACCGGTCTGTCGGAAAGTGCTGTGCGCAAGGCCCGTCTGAACCTGGGCGTCAAAGCCGTGTTTAAACGCATCGACACCTGCGCCGCGGAATTCGAGGCCCAAACGCCGTACATGTATTCGACCTATGAGGCCCCGATGATGGGCGACGTCGAATGCGAAGCGCGCCCCTCGGACCGCAAGAAAGTTGTCATTCTGGGCGGTGGTCCGAACCGCATCGGCCAGGGGATCGAATTCGATTATTGCTGCTGTCACGCCTGTTACGCCCTGACCGACGCGGGCTATGAAACCATCATGGTGAACTGCAATCCGGAAACGGTGTCGACCGATTACGACACCTCGGACCGGCTGTATTTTGAACCGCTGACCTTCGAACACGTGATGGAAATCCTGCGCGTGGAACAGGAAAACGGCACGCTGCACGGCGTCATCGTTCAGTTCGGCGGACAGACGCCGCTGAAACTTGCCAATGCGCTGGAAGAAAGCGGCATTCCGATCCTCGGCACCTCGCCTGACGCCATCGACCTGGCCGAAGACCGCGAACGGTTTCAGGATCTGGTGAACAAGCTGGCGCTGAAACAGCCGCGCAACGGTATCGCGTCGACGGACGAACAAGCGCTTGCGATTGCAGGGGAAATCGGGTTTCCACTGGTGATCCGCCCGTCCTATGTGCTGGGGGGGCGCGCCATGGAAATCGTGCGCGACATGGCCCAGTTGGAACGCTACATCGCCGAGGCCGTGGTCGTCTCCGGTGACAGCCCCGTGCTGCTCGACAGCTATCTGTCGGGCGCGGTCGAACTGGATGTTGATGCGCTGTGTGACGGCAAAAACGTCCATATCGCCGGCATCATGCAACATATCGAAGAAGCCGGCGTGCACTCAGGCGACAGCGCCTGTTCCTTGCCGCCATATTCCCTGTCGCAGGACATTATCGACCAGATTAGGGTCCAGACCAACGCACTGGCGCTGGCGCTGAACGTGGTCGGGTTGATGAACATTCAATTCGCGGTCAAAAACGACGAAATTTACCTGATCGAAGTCAACCCGCGCGCCTCGCGCACCGTGCCGTTTGTCGCCAAAGCGGTGAACAGCCCGATCGCCAGCATCGCTGCGCGCATCATGGCCGGCGAGCCGCTCAGCAACTTCGATCTGGTTGACCCCAACATCGACGGCTTCGCGGTGAAAGAGGCCGTT
>DFBF01000264.1 GCA_002367285.1 Rhodobacteraceae bacterium UBA3087
GGAATGGCGCGCACGCTGCTTTTCTCGATGGTCACGCGAATGCCTGCGTCCAGCAGTGCCTTGGCGCCTTCGGGGGTCAGCCCGACGCGGTCTTCGTTTTCGCGCTGCTCGGCGCGCACCCACAGATGTGTCATGTGACCCCCTAGATATACGTCTGCGCATGATGGCGATCACGCGCTTCCAGGTGAGGGATGGCGTTGAACTGGGTCAACGTCAAGCCCGAGCCAACCGGATGCAACCGATGTACGGAACTGTTCATGATGGTCAGACACAGGCGGGCAAAACTGCCCAGTTCAAGCCCCATGGCGACGCGCACGGCCATGCCGATCAAGCCCCCTGAGGTCACGACCAGCGCGCGGCCTTCACCTGCGGCAATTTCGTGCAAGACCTCATCGACGCGGGTTTGAAAATGGTGAAAACTTTCGCTGACCCCTTCGATTTTGCCGTCCTGCCAGGCGGTGAACACCAACGGCATATGTTCGACGAACCCGTCGCGATCACTGGGGACTGGGATACCGAACTGTTCGTGCATTTTCTGCGACAGGTCGAAATAGGCAACCTCGTTCAGCCGTTCGTCCTGGGTGGGGGCGGGATCGCCCCAGGCGGCTGCGGTTTGCAAGTGCCGCGTCATGGTGCCGGAATAAACACGGGCGAAATCATCCCCCGTGGCGCGCATGTGATCGCCCAACCAAGTGGCCTGTTGGCCACCAAGATCAGACAGGGCGTCATAGCTGATTTCGTCCTGGGCACCGGTGTTGGCCTGGCCATGGCGAATGAGGGTAATCTGCGACATGAAGTTGCTCCTAATGCTGGGCGTATTGGTAGGCGAGGATTGCGGAGCTGGAAAGTGCGGCATGCCTCCGGCGGGGATATTTTTGGCAAGAGGAAATGGGTAGAGGTTCGAATGGCGGCGTTTGCGTGACATGGCTGGCGCAAAAGAGGTGTGGTTTGTCGGGATTGGATGACTGACCGGACCTTGGGCGTGGTGTATACTGTCGCAACAGCGCGGAGGCCGTCATGTCACACGAAATCAAATTCACCCTGGATGGGCGCGACGTTGTCGCACGCGATGGCGAAACCATTTGGCAGGTCGCCAAGCGTGAGGGCACGACCATTCCGCACCTGTGCCACAAGGATCAGGTTGGATATCGCAGCGATGGCAACTGCCGCGCCTGCATGGTGGAAATCGAAGGCGAACGCACGCTTGCGGCCTCGTGTGTGCGCGCACCTGCCGACGGTATGGTGGTGAATTCCGACAATGCGCGTGCCACCACGGCGCGCAAGATGGTGATGGAACTGTTGGTGGCCGACCAACCCGCCCGCAAAGACGCCCATGACACCGCGTCGCACCTGTGGGACATGGCCGACGCCCAAGGCATTTGCGAAAGCCGCTTTCCCAAGCTGGAGGAAGGCCGCATCCCGCTGTTGGATAACAGCCATGTTGCCATGCGCGTGAACTTGGACGCTTGCATTCAATGCAACCTGTGTGTTCGCGCCTGCCGCGAAGTGCAGGTCAACGACGTGATTGGCATGGCCGGGCGCGGCCACGATGCCTACCCGGTGTTTGACCAGGCCGACAACATGGGTGCGTCCACCTGTGTGGCCTGTGGCGAATGCGTTCAGGCCTGCCCAACGGGCGCCTTGATGCCTGCCACCGTGACCGACGGCGCGGGCACCGGCAATAGCGCGGATTTCGACCGTGAGGTCGAAAGCGTCTGCCCGTTCTGCGGCGTCGGCTGTCAGGTCAGCCTGAAGGTCAAAGGCGACAAGGTCGTGCATGTCGAAGGCATCAACGGCCCCGCCAACGAAGGCCGCTTGTGCGTCAAAGGCCGGTTCGGGTTCGATTACATCAACCACGGTCACCGCCTGACCAAACCGCTGATCCGCAAGGACGGCGCGCCAAAGGGCATGAACGTCGACCCGGCCGATCCTCTGACCCACTTCCGCGAGGCCTCGTGGGACGAGGCGCTGGATGCCGCCGCCGCCGGTCTGGCGCGCCTGCGTGATGACCATGGTGGCGAAGCCATCGCCGGGTTCGGCAGCGCCAAATGCACCAACGAAGAGGCCTATCTGTTCCAGAAACTGATCCGCATGGGCTTTGGCCACAATAACGTCGATCACTGCACGCGGCTGTGCCACGCGTCATCGGTTACGGCGCTGTTGGAAAACGTTGGGTCGGGCGGCGTGACGGCCGGGTTCAACGAAATCGAAAACGCCGATGTGGCGATTGTGATCGGGTCTAACCCGATCGAAAACCACCCTGTCGCGGCGACCTATTTCAAACAGTTCACCAAACGCGGCGGCAAGCTGATTGTCATGGATCCGCGCGGCGTCGGCATGGGGCGGTTCGCCACGCACCGGCTGCAATTCCGGCCCGGCGCGGATGTGTCCATGCTGAATGCCATCATGCATGTGATTGCCGAAGAAGGCCTGCAAGACGACGCCTATATCGCCGCCCACACCGAAAACTGGGGCGCGATGCGCGACCATCTGCGCGGGTTCAGCCCCGAAGAGATGGCGCCGATCTGTGGCATTGACGCGGATACGCTGCGCGACGTCGCACGGGTCTGGGCCGGGGCCAAGGCAGGCATGATTTTCTGGGGCATGGGGGTGTCGCAACACACCCACGGCACCGACAATTCACGCTGTCTGATTTCGCTGGCGCTGATGACCGGCAATGTGGGGCGTCCGGGCACCGGGCTGCACCCGCTGCGCGGCCAGAACAACGTGCAGGGGGCCTCGGATGCCGGTCTGATCCCGATGTTCTTGCCCGATTACAAATCGGTGAAAGATCCCGAGGTTCTGGCGCGCTATTCGGACGTCTGGAACACCGACAACATGAACCCCAATCCCGGCCTGACCGTGGTAGAAATCATGGATGCGGTGCATGATCGCAAGATCAAGGGAATGTATATCCTGGGCGAAAACCCGGCCATGTCCGACCCCGACGTGACCCATGTGCGTGAAGCACTTGAACGTATGGAATTCCTGGTCAGCCAGGACATTTTCCTGACCGAAACCGCCAGCTATGCTGACGTGGTGTTCCCCGCCGCCGCCTTTGCCGAAAAGACCGGCACCGTGTCCAACACCAACCGCACCGTGCAAATGGGCCGCCCCGCCGTGCCCCCACCCGGCGAGGCGCGCGAAGACTGGTGGATCACGATTGAATTGGCCAAGCGCTTGGGGCTGGACTGGCCGCAAACCCACCCCCGCGAGGTCTTTGCCGAGATGGAACAGGTCATGCCGTCGTTGAGCAATATCACCTGGGACCGGTTGGAGCGCCAAAACGCGGTGACATACCCGTCGCTGTCGCCCGAAGATCCCGGCCAGTCGGTGGTGTTCGGCGATGGTTTCCCACGCGCGGGTGGGCGTGCGAAATTCACGCCTGCCTCGATCCTGCCACCCGCAGAAGAACCAGATGCGGACTATCCGATGGTGCTGACCACCGGGCGGCAACTGGAACACTGGCACACCGGGTCGATGACCCGCCGGTCCGTGGTTCTGGATGCAATCGAGCCTGAGGCGAACTGTTCTATCCATCCGAAAACCCTGCGCACGATGGGGGTGGAACCCGGTGGCCACGTTCGCCTGACCACGCGACGCGGGTCTATTGTGGTCATGGCGCGTGCGGACAGCGCGATTGCCGAGGACATGGTGTTCCTGCCGTTTGCCTATGTCGAAGCGGCGGCCAACATCCTGACCAACCCGGCGCTGGACCCCTATGGCAAGATCGCCGAAATGAAGTTCGCAGCGGTGCGGGTCGAAAAGGCCGAAGACATCGCGGCGGAGTAAAAATAAACTAAAGGGATAGATTGATCGCCGATGATTTTTAGTGCGTCTTCGAGGCGGTAATTCATCTAGGAGGAAGAATATCATTTAGTAAAGAAAGTGATTACACGATCGAGCGTACAGTTCTCGCCTTAAGAGATCTCAGGGACTATCGTGACGATTACATTACTAGGCCACCGTACCAACGCAAAACTGTTTGGTCGGTGAAAAAACAGGCGTTAATGGATAGCATACTACGCCGGTTTTATATACCGGATGTGGTGTTGCGGGAAGTTAGGCTGACAGATGTTGCGTCTGTTTCGGAAGTGATTGATGGTCAGCAACGTATCACGACGGTTCAAAGCTATTTCGATGGTGAATTCCCCCTTCCCAATTCTCTCAAGGATTTTGAGTCCGATTTGGTTGGCAAGAGATACGAAGAACTTGGAACAGATTTTCGAAAATACATTGATAAGCTGGAGTTTCAAGTCGACAAAATCCGTGGGATTGAAGTTAAGGACAATGCCTCGCATCAACTGATCGCAACGGAGATTTTTTGGAGGCTTCAGCAGGGTGAATCCCTAAACTCTATGGAAGTTGCGCATGCCAGATTGTCCTCACGGGTCCGAAATTTTCTTGTCCAGTATAGTGATGACATCGAATTTGATTTCGAAAACTACAAGCCAGTCGAATCCAACCCAAAGAAGCATCGTTTTTTTCAAATCATTAATCGCGGCAATGGCCGAATGGAACACCTCGCTATGCTTGCGCGGATGCTGTTGATCGAAGTTGAAGAAGGGTACACCGACCTAAAGGATAAAAGCGTTCAGCAATTGATCGAGGGAACGCAGGTCGAAGCTGGAATTGGGGATCTTTCATACGCTCAAGAACCTGCCGCAAAAAATGTACTTCGTGTTTTGGACATTATCGTCGGTATTTTGAAAGAAGATCCAATGCTTGCCGATGGCGGCAAAGTTGCAGAATTGAATCGAGAATACTTTATCCTTTCTTACTATTTGTTGGTTCGACATCTGAACAGGTACTATGTTCTTGATGAACGTCTTCAACAGTTGCTCGCGGATTTTCTTTATGATTTTCACAAAAGATGGCGCACAGCAGAAGAACGCGATCTTGATATTGCCTTGTTTTCAAACAGCCGCCAACAAGGCGCAAACGATTTGCGAGACCGAGACCTCATAATTCGTCAGATCTTTTTTGACTATGCGGATCAACATGACGTGGGCGTCCTCAGGAAGGACAACAAACGGGTTTTCTCTGAAAGTCAGAGAATTGAAATATTCCGCCGAGACAAGGGCTTGTGCCAAATGTGCCTGGCCGCGGGTTTGCCGGAAAAAGAAGCCCAGGTCTCTTGGAATGACTACCAGGCTGATCATGTTCTGGCGTGGTCAAAAGGTGGGGAAACGGACGAAGGCAACGGTCAGGTCTTGTGCTCCCGACACAACCAATCCAAAGGCGCAACCTAGATCAAGGTTCTAACCCCACCTGACATCGCCCAAAAAGATATAACCCGCGCCATAGATTGTCTTGATCAGGCGCGGGTTTTTCGGGTCTTCGCGCAGCTTGGTGCGCAGGCGCGAGATGCGCACATCCATGGCGCGGTCAAAGCTTTCGCCCGCAACGCCGCCCAGGCTTTCCTGCATCTGGGCGCGGGAAATCAGCCGTTTGGGGGCGTCCAGGAACAGCCGCAGCACCTCGCCTTCGGCGTGGGAAAACGCGACCTCTTCGCCCTTGTCATCCTCTAATACATAGCGGTCGAAATGGGCGATCCAGCCTGCGAAATGCGCGGTGTCTGATGCTGGACCACCCGGCTTGGCCTGACGCAGACGGGCGCGCACGCGGGCGACGACCTCGGCGGGTTCAAACGGTTTGATGATGTAGTCATCAGCGCCCAGCTCCAGCCCCGTCACCCGGTCCTGCACCTGCGCGCGGCCTGAAATGATGATGATCGAGGCACCGGATTGCAGCGCCAGGCGGTGGACCAGCGTTAGCCCATCGCGGTCTGGCAGGCCTAGATCGACCAGGCACACATCCGGCGCGGTCCTCTTTAATGCCGCTTCGAATTCGGTGGCGCGGCCAAAACTGGTGGTGCGAAATCCCGCGTCTTCCAAGGCGGTGGACAGCATGTGGCGGATTTCGGGTTCGTCATCCAGAATGGCAACCAGGGGTTGGGTCATGCGGGCACCTCTTGGGACAGAAAGGCGGAAAGCTCGCCCTGCGTAAACGGTTTTGACAGCACCGGAAAGGGCGTATCGGCACGGCGTGGATCGTCAGGCGGCAGGGAGGTCATCAGAACCGCAGGCATCCGGCCGCCGTTCGCAGCCTGGCGGGCCAGGAATTCGGGGCCGGTTTCGACACCTTCCAGCACAATGTCGGACAGGACCAACCCGATGCCATCCAGCGTGACCAGCCCTTCGGCCTCTTCTGCCGAGGCGGCTTCGATCACCTGGTGGCCCATGTCGATCAGCATCTCGCGCACATTGGTGCGAATGTCAGGGTTGTCTTCGATCAGCAACACCAGGCGCGGGGCGACGGGGGCCTTGGCGGGGCGCAGCGGCACGCGGATCGACACGACCGCGCCGCCGCAGTCACCGTTGAACAGTTTCACCTGCCCACCCGCCAGTTTCGTCTGGTCATAGACCATCGCCAAGCCCAGCCCGGACCCTTCACCGCCCTTGGTGGTAAAGAACGGGTCCAGCGCATGTTCCAGGGCCTCGGGGCCAAAGCCCGTGCCGGTGTCGGTGACGCGGAATTCCAGCCAGGTTTCGCGGATGGTCCGCGCGGTCAGCATGATCGTGCCGGGGCCGCGCCCAATGGCGTGGGTGGCGTTCAGGATCAGGTTCAACAGGCTGTCTTGCACCGCGCCCGGGTCGATCAGTAACGGGTCTTGCAACCCTTCGATTGTGATCTCGAACGTGATGCCGTCCGGCAGGGTCGGGGTCGCCAGCGTTTCCAGCCCGCGCAGCAGGGCGGGCACGTCGGTTGCCTCGAGCCGCATGTCGCGGTGGCCGGAAATTGACGCAATCCGGTCCAGAAGCGTGCCGCCACGCCGGGCCGCGCCGATCGTGGCTGTGACCAGTTCCTGAACGTCGGAGCTGAGCTCCATCCCATCCAGGCGGCTTTGCATGCCCAGGATGATGGTCAACAGGTTGGAAAAATCATGCGCCATGCCTGATGTCATCTGCGCCGCCAGCTCGCGTTTGCGGGTCTGGTTCAGGGCGGCGCGCGCCTGGGTTTCTTTGGTCACATCCATCGACAGGATGTAAACGCCGGTGATATCGGCGTCGTCTATGTCCAGTGTCAGTGCGACGCGGATGCGCCGGCCCGATCCTTCGTGGGTGAATTCGAACACGGATGGTTCGCCCAGATAGGCCTTGTCGAAATAGGGCCCGATCCGCCCATAGGCTTCGTCGCCCAGGGCCTCACTGGCATGCAGGCCGATCAGGTTCGTCGGGCGTCCGGGAATGACCGACCCCAGCCGACGGTTCGAAAACGTATAGTACCGCTCCTGGTCAATGCGCGCGATATGGGCGGGCATCATTTCGGCGGTCAGGCGCGTGCGGCTTTCCATTTCGGTCAGCTGGCGTTTGGTTTCCTCCAGCTGTGCGTTTGCGCTGGCCAGGGCGCGGTTGGTCTGGCCCAGTTCTTCGGTATGGCTCAGCACCTGGTCGGACAGTTCCTCTGATCGGGCGCGCAACAGGGCCTCTTGCCGCTTTATTGGCGTAATGTCGGTGTACACCGTGACCCAGCCGCCCTCGGGCAAGGGGCTGCCTTCGATCGAGATCATCCGGCCATTGGCGCGGGTGCGTTCCAGGTAGTGGGGCTCGAACGCCAAGGCCTGTTCCACGCGCGATTGCACGAACCCATCCGGGTCCAGCACATCGCCATATTCACCCCGGTCCACCAGCGCGCGGATTGTCTCGGAAAAATCCGCACCAGGGCGACAAAGATGGTCGGGCAGATTGAACATGTCGAGGAACTGGCGATTCCCTACAACAAGGCGCAAATCACCGTCATAGATCGACAAAGCCTGACCAATCAGGTTCAGTCCGGCCTGAGTCAGCGCGGCTGTATCGTAAGATTTGCGGTTCATGGTTCTGCCCCCTTTGTATTTCGCTAGCACTCAAACCCTTTGAATAAAAGGGCGGCGCACTGTTTCGCGGCGTCGGTAACAATTCGTTAGAATTGGGAAAAAGTGCGGAAACCTTTGACCTCCAGAAATTTTACGTCAGGGTTGCTGTAGCAAGAATCGTTACAGCGATCGGGAACGTCGGACAGACCGACGGTGGGAGGACAATTTGGCACAAGAACTAGCCGCCGCTGGCGCCTATGCTTCAATTCCGGCACTGCTTGCCCGGAATGTGAAGGAATTCGGGGATCGCCCGGCATACCGTGAAAAAGAATTCGGGATCTGGCAAAGCTGGACCTGGGCCGAAACGGCCGAGGAAATTCAGAACCTCGCGCTGGGCCTTTTGGCCTTGGGTCTCAACCGTGGTGACCATGTCGCGATTATCGGGCGCAACCGTCCGGCGCATTACTGGGCCATGGTTGCGGTACAAAAGGTCGGGGCCGTTCCGGTGCCCCTGTATCAGGACTCTGTTACCGAAGAGATGGAATACGTGCTGGACCATTGCGGTGCGCGTTTCGTCATCTGTGGCGATCAGGAACAGGTCGACAAGGTGATCGAGGTCCAGGACACGATCCACCACATCGAACATGTCGTGTATTTCGACAAGCGCGGCATGCGCAAATACGATCACAGCCACATGAACTGGTATCATGACGTCCAGGAAGAGGGGCGCGTCGCACACAGCCGCCTGGAGGGCGAGATGGCCGCACGTGAGGCCGAGCTGACATACGACAGCGCCTGCGTGATGCTGTATACGTCCGGCACAACCGGCAAGCCCAAGGGCGTGGTTCTGTCCAATCGCAACATCATCGAAAGCGCCAAGAACTCGTGTGAGTTCGACGACCTGAGGGGTGGCGAAGACGTCTTGGCCTATCTGCCGATGGCCTGGGTTGGCGACTTTATCTTTTCGGTTGGGCAGGCGTATTGGACGGGGTTCTGCGTGAACTGTCCCGAAAGCCCGGAAACGATGATGACCGACCTGCGTGAAATCGGGCCGACCTATTATTTCGCCCCGCCGCGCGTGTTTGAAACACAACTGACCAACGTCATGATCCGTATGAACGACAGTGGCGATCTGAAATACGCACTGTTCCATCACTTCATGGACTTCGCCAAGACCGCCGGTGAAAAATACGGTATGCCCAAGCGTCGCCTGGCCAAGCCGGACCTGAAGCGCCGGGTCAAAACCGCGTGGAAATACGCGATGGGCATCGGGTTCGCGGTGGAAACCATCGTCGAAAACGCAATCCGTCTGTTCTTTTCCAAGCTGCGGCATGGCAAGAACGTGCGCGAGCATTTCAAGGCGAAGGATCCGATCCTTCTGAACCTCTATAGCGGCAGTGTGCGCGATTACTTCAAATATCGCATGGGTGACGTGCTGGTATTCGGCCCGTTGAAGAACACGCTGGGGTTCAGCCGCGTGCGCGTTGGCTATACGGCTGGCGAAGCGATCGGGCCGGAGATTTTCGAATTCTACCGCTCGCTGGGCATCAATCTGAAACAGCTGTACGGCCAGACCGAAGCAACCGTGTTCATCACCATGCAGCCGGATGGCGAAGTGCGCAATGATACCGTCGGTGTTCCTGCGCCGGGCGTTGAGATCAGAATCTCTGACAATGGCGAAATCTTCTATCGTTCACCCGGCACCTTTGTTGAATATTACGACAACCCCGAAAGCACCGCTGACACCAAGGATCCCGAAGGTTGGGTTGCCACGGGTGACGCTGGATTTTTCGAAGAAAAATCGGGCCACCTTCGCATCATTGACCGGGCCAAGGACGTGGGCAAGATGGCCGACGGCAGCTTGTTCGCCCCGAAGTATGTCGAGAACAAGCTGAAGTTCTATCCCGACATCCTGGAGGCCGTCGTCTTCGGAAACGGGCGCAACATGTGTACCGCGTTTATCAACATCGACCTGACGGCGGTGGGCAACTGGGCGGAACGCAACAACATCGCTTACGCCTCGTATCAGGAGCTGGCCGGACACCCGGAAGTGTTGGGCACGATCCAGGAACACGTTGAAACGGTGAACAAATCTATTGCCGAAGATCCGATGTTGTCGGGCTGTCAGATCCACCGGTTCCTGATCCTGCACAAGGAACTGGACGCGGATGACGGCGAAATGACCCGCACCCGGAAAGTGCGCCGCAAGATCGTCGCAGAAAAGTTCGCGCCGTTGATCGACGCGTTCTATGGCGGCAAGGACGAACAATATATCGAAACCGAGGTCACCTATGAGGATGGCCGCAAAGGTTCGATCAGCGCGACCCTGAAAATCCGTGACGCGGCAGTTCAGGACATCAAACAGGGGATGGCGGCAGAATGACGAACGCAGCAACCGATATGAACGCAGCACCAAGCCCGGACAGCTATGTGACCGCAGACGGTCGTACTATTGGCGGCGTTGTGATGGAGATGAAAAACATCACCCTGCGCTTTGGTGGCGTTGTGGCGATCAAGGACATCTCTTTTGACATCCGCGAGGGCGAGATCCGTGCGATCATCGGCCCGAACGGGGCCGGCAAGTCCTCGATGTTGAACGTGATCAGCGGGTTTTACAAACCGCAGGAAGGCGACGTGTTCTTCCATGGTGAAAAACGCCCGCTGATGAAACCGTACCAGGTGGCCCAACAGGGCATCGCCCGGACCTTTCAGAACATCGCGCTGTTTGATGGCATGTCCGTGTTGGACAACATCATGACAGGTCGTCTGAACAACATGAACGCCTCGCTCATCAGCCAGGCGGTGTGGTGGGGCAAGGCCCAGAAGGAAGAATTCGAGAACCGCGAGAAGGTCGAAAAGGTCATCGATTTTCTGGAAATCCAGGCCATCCGCAAGACGCCCGTCGGGCGCCTGCCTTACGGTCTGAAAAAGCGGGTCGAGCTGGCGCGGGCGCTGGCGGCAGAGCCCACGCTTTTGCTGCTGGACGAACCGATGGCCGGCATGAACGTCGAGGAAAAAGAGGACATGAGCCGCTTTATCCTGGATGTGAACGACGAATTCGGAACCACGATTGCCCTGATCGAACACGACATGGGCGTGGTCATGGACTTGTCCGACCGTGTGGTCGTGATGGACTATGGCAAGAAAATCGGTGACGGCACGCCCGACGAGGTGCGCAACAACCAGGATGTGATCGACGCCTATCTTGGCGTGGCGCACGACTGAGGGAACAGACATGCCTGATCAACTACTCTATGCGATCGAAGTTACCCTGAACGGCCTGATGGCCGGGGTGCTCTACGCTCTCGTGGCGCTCGGCTTTGTGCTGATTTTCAAAGCGTCTGGTATTTTCAACTATGCGCAGGGCGTCATGGCCCTGTTCGCGGCAATGACCCTGGTGGGTATTCAGAACGGCCAAGTGCCCTTTGCCCACCTGATCAACGCCATCCTTGGCACGGAAATTCACCACTTTGGCTGGCATGTGCCCGCCCTTCTGGCGATCCTTCTGACGGCCTGTGTTATGGTGTTGTTCGCTTGGATTGTCGAACGATACATCCTGAAACATCTTGTCGGTCAGCCGGACATCATCCTGTTCATGGCGACCATCGGCATGGCCTATTTCATGGAAGGCTTCGGCGACCTTATGTGGGGTGCCGACATCAAGAAACTGGACGTGGGTCTGCCCCAGGGCGGTTCTCTGTGGCTGGAAGAAAACACGGCCTGGCTGGGCGGAGACGGCTTTTACGGCTTCTTCATCGACAAGCTGGACATGGTCGCCACCGTGGTTGCCGCCATCCTGGTGGCCTCGCTGGTCGCCTTCTCGCAATATACCAAACAGGGCCGTGCGATGCGGGCTGTTGCGGATGATCACCAGGCGGCTCTGTCGGTCGGTGTCTCGCTGCGCTTCATCTGGGTGTTGGTCTGGTCGCTGGCGGGCTTCGTCGCGCTGGTTGCGGGCATCATGTGGGGCGCCAAGTCCGGCGTTCAGTTCAGCCTGTCGCTGATCGCACTCAAGGCTTTGCCGGTGCTTATGCTGGGCGGTTTCACTTCGATCCCGGGTGCCATTGTTGGCGGTCTGATCATCGGTGTCGGTGAGAAACTGTTCGAATTCCTGATCGGGGCCCCCTTCCTGGGCGGCGCCACTGAAAACTGGTTCGCCTATATGCTGGCGCTCCTCTTCCTCGTCTTCCGGCCCCAGGGCCTGTTCGGCGAAAAAATCATCGAGAGGGTCTAACCGATGCTATACCGCGAAGCTGGTGATTTCAAAACGTCCTATGCCAAGGACAGCCAGACGTTCCCGATCAAGTTGGATCGGGTTGGATACTGGGCCCTTATGGCCGTTGCCTTTCTGGTGGTGCCCTTCTTTATCAACGATTACTGGGCCAACGCCGTGTTCGTGCCGTTCCTGATCTATGTAATCGCTGCATTGGGTCTGAACATTCTGACCGGATATGCCGGGCAGCTGTCGCTGGGCACCGGGGGGTTCATGGCTGTGGGCGCCTATGCCTGCTACAAGCTGATGACCTCATTCCCAGAAGTCAGCATGATCATCCATGTGCTTCTGGCGGGGGGGATCACGGCCCTGGTCGGCGTGATGTTCGGCCTGCCGTCCTTGCGCATCAAGGGCTTTTATCTGGCCGTGGCCACGCTGGCCGCCCAGTTCTTTCTGGTGTGGTTGTTCAACAAGGTGCCGTGGTTTTACAACTACTCGGCATCGGGTCAGATCAACGCACCTGAGCGGACGGTGTTCGGCATCATCGTGACAGGCCCCAACACCGAAGCCTGGGCGAAATACCTGTTTTGCCTGATCTTCGTCGTGGTGCTGGCATGGATCGCCCGCAACCTGACGCGCGGCATGGCTGGGCGTAAATGGATGGCGATCCGTGACATGGACATCGCGGCGGAAATCATCGGCGTGAATCCGTTGAAGGCGAAATTGACCGCCTTTGCAGTGTCGTCCTTCTTTGTCGGCATCGCAGGCGCTCTGTTCTTCTCGATCTATCTTGGGGCCGCCGAGGTTGGCGAAGCCTTCGGTATCCAGAAATCGTTCCTGATCGTGTTCATGATCATCATCGGCGGCCTTGGCTCGATCCTTGGCAGCTTTGCGGGCGCGGCCTTCATGGTGCTGATGCCGGTTCTGCTGAAAAACATCCTGGTGGGCGGCATGGGCTGGCCGACGGATCTGGCGGCACATCTGGAGTTCATCATCGTCGGTGGTTTGATCGTGATCTTCCTGATCGTCGAACCGCACGGGTTGGCGCAACTGTGGCGTCTGGCCAAAGAGAAAATGAGACTTTGGCCCTTCCCGCACTAGCGGGGCGGACCTACACCCAGATCGTGTCTCGAAGACGGGCACGACACTTGCAAACCTAGGGAGGAAAGCAAATGAATATGAAGAAAATCGCAGCGGCTACCGTCGCAGGCCTGATGATGGGCACCCCGGTCCTTGCGGACTTGGTGTTCCCGTCGCTCAGCTACCGGACCGGCCCCTATGCGGCTGG
>DFBF01000310.1:0-1035 GCA_002367285.1 Rhodobacteraceae bacterium UBA3087
GCACGACTATTGGTCCTTCTGGCGTGAGTGGTACCAAGGTTTTCTCGACGGCACACCGCTCGATTGGGAACTCCAGCGGTGCGTGGCGACAATCCCGGATGCGGAATGGGCGATGGGGCCGGGACATATTGCCAAGCTGATCGAAGAAATCCGGGCGCGGTTTGCGTTGGAGCGGCGCGTTGCTGATCTTGAGGAGGAACTAAAGGCCTCGGCAATATCGCGCCACAGCCTTGGGGGGAATTTCCCGCCCGAGCCGATTGATCCACCCGGCATTGCCAAAGAGCTTCTCATCATCTGGGAGCCCCTTCAGGATCTAAAAGCAGAGCTTGAGGCTGACCAGCCGGATGAGAACCGTGTTCGCAAGGTGCTTGCCCTGTTGGCTGATGCGTTAAAAGCAGGGGTGGCGTGGTGCGGGAGGAAAGCGGACCTTGCCGTCGACACGACGATCATCACGACCATTAAATGGGCCATACCTGCCGCCGGGGGTGCGGGGTATTTCGCGCTCAATTCCGAAAAGCTGTCAGCCGTTATCGAGGGTGTTCAAACATGGCTCGGAACCCTGCCGTAACCACAAAGGGCAGCGCCCGAGCCTGGGTGGGCGTGAAGCGCCCTTCTCGGGACATTTCTGCGCAATGCCCTGTCAGGCGATGCCTCCCGGGGGGAGGGTCACCTCTCGGCGAATGCAAGCATTCACCTGTCGGTCGATGGGGCGCTGCCCGGCTTATCAACCAGACATGACGTCAATGACACCCACTCCCCTTCGTGAGATAATCGCCCGTGAAAAGACTCACGCCATGATGCGCTTTCTTCTCCCCCTCCTCCTGCTCACCTCCCCCGCTATTGCTGACGATTGCGACCCGGCACCGGGGGCTGCGATTTTCCAGACTGAATGTCTGCGCTGTCATGTGGGGGACAGGGCGAAGGGGCCTGTGTTGGACGCTCGGCCTTATGACGTCGAGGCATTGGCCGCGCGCGGGGTCGGGGATTTGGCCGCGTCGCATCGCAAGACGGATGGGCTGATTGATCCTGACAAGG
>DFBF01000310.1:1101-9506 GCA_002367285.1 Rhodobacteraceae bacterium UBA3087
GTCATTGCCGCACCGGGGCGTTGCGGATATGTTCGCGCTAACAGATTTGCGAGCCTCCCATGCCTGACATCCTGACCGTTACCCTGAACCCTGCGCTGGACATGTCGACCAGCGTCGATCACGTCCGCCCCGAAGACAAGCTGCGCTGTGATGTGCCCGATATTGACCCCGGCGGCGGTGGCACCAATGTGGCGCGCGCGATCCATTTGCTGGGCGGGCGGGCCAAGGCCTTTGTCGCGCTGGCGGGGTATCGCGGCCAGCAACTGGCCGGGCTGTTGGCCGAGGAGGGCGTCGAGGCCGTGCCGTTTCACATTGAAGGCGAGACGCGCCTGTCGCTGGCGGTGATTGATCAGTCCAGCGGTGAACAATATCGGTTCGTCATGCCTGGCCCACGCTGGACCGCCGAAGACGCGTTTCGCGCCTTGGAGAGCATTGCCGATCACGCGCCGCGTGAGGGCTATGTCGTGCTGTCGGGCTCACAGCCGCCCGGTGTACCGGTACACTTTCCGACCCAATTGGCTGCCGCCGTCGAAGAGGCCGACGCGCGGCTGGTGCTGGACACATCCGGGCCGCCGCTGGAGGCGCTGTTGGAGGTCGGGTCGGCCCGTCACCACGTGTTGCGTCTGGATGGGACCGAAAGCGAAACGCTGGCGGGGCACGCCTTGTCCAGCATCGGCGCGCTGTCCGAGTTCGCCCATTCGCTGGTCACGCGCAATGTGGCCGAAGTGGTCGTGCTGGCGCTGGGGGCCGAAGGGTCGATCCTGGCGCAGGACGGCCATTGCTGGCACGCCGCCACGCCCGAAGTGCGGGTGAAAAGCAAAGTCGGCGCGGGCGACAGTTTTGTGGGGGCCTTTACGCTGGCCCTGTCGCGCAACGCGACCTGGGAGGAGGCGTTGGCGACGGGTGTCGCGGCGGCCTCGGCGGCGGTGATGTCGGACGCCAGCACCCTGTGTCTGCCCGGCGATGTGGCGCAGTTGCTGCCCGAAGTCGTGGTGACGCCGCTGTAGGCGGGGCGTATCCCCGCCGATGGGCCCGGCGCGGGGTCACGTGGATTGAGCCGCGCCGCCATCTCTGTTATCCTGCCCCCAATCGCGACCGGGACAACCCGGCGTTCCGAGGCAGAAAACGAGATAGACTATGAAACAACTGATGCTCGCATTGGGGCTCGCGCTCCTGTTCACCCCATCCGTTGCGCCGACCGCGCAGGCCGGTGGCAAGATTGAACGCGCCTGTCTGAAGGCCGATCGCCGGGACGCCACACGGCAGCTGTGCGGCTGCGTTCAGGATGTGGCCGAGGCGGTATTCAACCGCAGCGAAATCACCCGCGTCGCCAAGTATTTCGAAGACCCGCATCTGACCCAGGTGCTGCGCCAGTCCGACCGCAGTTCCGACGAACGGTTCTGGGCGAAATACAAGGAATTCGGTCAATCCGTGCGCATCTATTGCGGCAGCTGACCTAAAGCGTTGTGATCAACCCACGCGAGGCTGCCTCGACCAGATCCAGCGTCTGGTCGAAATCACGTGTGTAATACGGGTCCGGCACGTGGTCGGCGCCCGTTTCCGGCGCATAATCGGTGAACACGCACAGGGGCGTTTGATTGCCCGCCGGGCGCAGGCGCTCCATGTTGCTCAGGTTGTCGCCATCCATGCCGATGATCAGGTCAAAATCATCAAAATCCCGCGCCGAGACCTGACGGGCACGCAGGGGCGACAGATCATATCCCCGAGCCCGGGCGGCAGCCTGCATCGGACCATAGGGGGGATCGCCCACATGCCAATCGGATGTGCCCGCGCTGTCGATCTGCACATCCAGCCCCTTGGACAAGGCGGCAAACACCCCCTCGGCAGACGGCGAGCGGCAGATGTTGCCCAGGCAGACGAAAAGCACACGTGTGGTCATGCGGTGATATATCCTCAGAGGTCGGGTTTGCGCCAGAGCATCCTTATGGAATGCCTGCCGCCGCACAGGTCATAAGCGGCAAACAATCCCGCATCGTCCTGACGTGCGCGATGTCCGCGGGCATGGTTTGAACAGGCGTTTCAGCGTCATTCCCCCAGATTTCGTCGCAAAATGCAACAAATCAAGGCCCACCCGCCCCAAAAGAGGGGTTGAACAGCACCGTAAACACGGCGTGAATGGGGGATGCGAGTCGCTTTGATCCCTTTGACCTGTGCCGCGCTTGTGCCGGGTGCCACAGCGGCGCCGGGCCTATTCAATGCCCCGCCCGGTTACCAAGACGCCAAACGCATCGCCATGGAGACCCTTCGATGAGCAATATCCTGATCCTGACCGGGGCCGGTATTTCCGCCGAAAGCGGGCTGGGCACGTTTCGCGACAAGGACGGGCTGTGGGCACAATATGACCTCGAGGACGTCGCCACGCCTGAGGGATTTCAACGCAACCCGCGCCTGGTGCACAATTTCTATAACGCCCGGCGCGACAATTGCCTGAACGCCACGCCGAACGCCGCGCACAGCGCCCTGGCCCGTTTGCAAGACGGCCACCCCGGCACGGTCACCATCGTCACCCAGAACGTCGATGACCTGCATGAACGCGGCGGCGCGCGGGATGTGATCCACATGCACGGCAGCCTGTTGGGCGCCCTGTGCGCACGCTGTGAAACCCGCTGGCCTGCCCCGCGCGAAATGGGCGCGCTGGACCCCTGCCCCAACTGCAACCTGCCCGCGACCCGACCGGACATCGTCTGGTTCGGCGAAATGCCCTATTGCATGGATGACATTTATGACGTCCTGGCGCACGCGGACCTGTTCGTGGCAATCGGCACCTCGGGCAATGTCTATCCTGCCGCCGGGTTCGTCACCCAAGCCCGGCAAAGCGACATTCCCACGCTGGAGCTGAACCTGGAGCCATCAGACACAATCAGCGCCTTTGACGAGGCCCGGTTTGGCCCAGCCAGCGAGGTGGTGCCTGCGTGGGTCGCAGAATGGGTCGCCGCCTAGGCCCGGAAACGGAAAAACCCGCGCCGATGTCCGGCGCGGGTCTTCGGGGATGACGAGTCCCCTTTCAGCATCTTGACGTGGTCGGCAGTACGGACGCACTTAACAACGAGTAGGTCGGCGGGCCAGTTTTCATCACCTTCGACGACACGGCAAGACGCTTCTTTTCAAGTTATCGGGCAGGCGTGGGACGCAAAATCTTGCCCACCCGACACCCGAAACTCAGTTATCTTTGCCGTGTTGCATGCTGTGGCTTTCATCCATCTGCATCGCGGCCCCTGCGGGCATACGCTGGAGATCGACCGGGATTTCGACGGCCATTTCACCGGCCTTTTCGAACACCAGCGTGACGGACACCGTGTCGCCCTGATGCCACGGCTGGTTCAAGCCCATGAACATGACATGGTCACCACCACGTTGCAGCATGTGGGTGCCACCTGCGGGCAGTGCAAAGCCTTCTTCGACCTCGACCATGCGCATGACGCCCCCATCACCTTTGATATGGGTGTGCAGTTCAACCCGCTTGGAGGCCTCCGAGCGCACCGCGATCAGGCGGTCATCTTCGTCGCCGTGGTTCATTAACTGCATGAAAGCAGCGCCTGCCACGGCGTTCATACCAGCGGCGCGGGCATAGGCGTCTTCGACCATGATCATGCTGCCGGCAAAGGCAGGAATGGCGAAGGACATCGCAGCCGTAGCCGCAAATAGGGTCTTGATTGGGGACATGGGTGTTTCTCCTGGAATCCTGAAGTGGTCTGTTCGCGTCGGGATCAGACCCGCGCGGGAGGACCACGTGCAGAGGGAGAAAGCTCATGTTGTGTGATCGGTGTCGTGACCGTCACGGGGGACATACGGGCCACCAAGCGCGCCTCTGGGGCGACCAGTTGCGGCATCACGAAAGACGCTGCAAACAACTGGGCCGCATCGGGGCAGACATGGGTGGTTTCGATCGGTTGACCATCTGCGCCGACGGAAATCGTGGTCAGCCCGACGCCGGTACAGATCACCATTTTCACGCCCATATCGGGGCCCATATCGGGATTGGTCCCCCGCGCTTGCGCGAAGGAGAAGCTGGTGACGGTCAGGACGAGCGCCAGAACATATGCGACAAATGCGCGGATCATGTGCAAGAGTTAGTCGCCGCGCCCCCACAACGCAAGTGACAAAAAGGCGCGGGCGGAGGTCCGCCTGTTCACGGGTGCGTCAGAGGAAAGGCCCGATGATGGGCCTGCCAGAAACGACAAAAGCCGCCCTGGGCGATCCCAAGGGCGGCCTAAATCGTCGTCGCGAAGGGCTTAGGCGGCTGCCTGAGCTTTCGAGATGTCTTTTTTGATTTTCAGCGCGTTGAGCGACAGTTCGCTGTCCTTGGCTTTTGCCATGAACGCGTCCAGGCCACCGCGGTGGTCGACGGTGCGCAGGGCAGCTGCCGAGATGCGCAGCTTGAACGAACGACCCAGCGTGTCCGACATCAGGGTGACGTCGTTCAGGTTGGGCAGGAACCGGCGGCGGGTGCGGTTCTTGGCGTGGCTTACATTGTTGCCCGACATGGGGCCCTTACCGGTCAGTTCGCAGCGGCGCGACATGGCTCTTTTCCTTGCTCTGCTGGCCGCATTGCTGGGCGATCCCAGGTTCGGCCGGTCAATACAAAAGGCGCCGCTACGGCCGCGCCCTGAATTCCGTTCGGGGTCTTTAGGCGGAATCACTGACACCGTCAACCCGAATCGCATTCTCGCGATGGTATTCGGGGCCTTATATGCCGTGACAGGTTGCACCGGCGCAAGGCGGCGCGTTTTGCCCGCCGCCCTGGGGATATTTTCGCGACCTGAGCGGCTAGTCTTCGCCCAGGAAACCACCCGATTGTCGTTGCCACAGCCCGGCATAGGTCTGCCCTGCTGCCAACAGGTCGTCATGGCTGCCATCTTCGATGACGCGGCCCTGATCCAGCACGATGATCCGGTCCATCTGGGCGATGGTCGACAGGCGGTGGGCAATGGCGATCACGGTCTTGCCCTGCATCATGCCATACAGCGTCTTCTGGATCGCCGCTTCGACTTCGCTGTCCAGCGCGCTGGTGGCTTCGTCCAGCACCAGGATCGGTGCATCCTTCAGCATGACCCGCGCGATGGCGATGCGTTGGCGTTGGCCGCCCGACAGCTTCACGCCGCGTTCGCCGACATGGGCGTTGTATCCACGCCGCCCCTGCGGATCTTCGAGGTCGGCAATGAAATGCTGCGCCTCGGCGCGTTCAGCTGCCGCCTCCATCTGGGACTGGGTCGCGTCGGGGCGGCCATACAGGATGTTGGCGCGCACCGACCGGTGCATCAGCGAACTGTCCTGCGTCACCATGCCGATGGCACCCCGCAGGCTGTCCTGCGTCACCTGCCCCACGTCCTGGCCATCAATCAGGATGCGCCCGCTTTCGGCATCGCGAAACCGCAGCAACAGGTTGACCAGCGACGACTTGCCCGCGCCGGACCGCCCCACCAGCCCGACCTTTTGCCCGGTCGCAATGGTGATCGACACATGGTCCAGCCCGCCCGCGCCCTTGCCGTAATGGTGGCTGACGTCCTGAAACGTGATTTCGCCCTTGCTGACCTGCAAGGCCTTGGCGTCCGGCACATCCACCAATTCGTGTGGCACGGCGATCGAGCGCAGCCCCTCGCGGATCACGCCCGCATGTTCAAACAGCCGGATCGTCACCCACATGATCCAGCCCGACATGCCGTTCAGGCGGATCGCCAGGGCGGATGCCGCCGCGACCTCGCCCACGCTGACCTGTCCGCGCGTCCACAGCCAGATGGCCGGGCCCAGCACGCCGGTAAGCAACACCCCGTTGATCAGGTTCAGACCCAGGCTGAGTTCCGTCATCAGGCGCAGGAACCGCTGGAACCGCAGGCGCAGACGCTTCATCGCCGACAGGACATAGCGTTCCTCGCCCGCGCCTTGGGCGAACAGTTTCACGCTTTCGATATTGGCATAGGCGTCGACGACACGGCCCGTCACCAGGGACCGCGCATCGGACCATTTCTCCGACGCCACCGCGACGCGCCGCGCGACAAACCGCACATACAGGACATAGGCGATCAGCCACAGGCCCAGCGGCACCGCCAGGCGCACATCGACCTGCCCCAGGATCAGCATCGCCGACAGCACATAGGTCGTGGCGTACCAGATCGCCTCGAAAAACATATAGGTGCTGTCTTCGACCGCCGGGCCCAGCTGCATCACACGGTTCGACAGGCGGCCTGCGAAATCGTTCTGAAAGAAGGACAGCTACTGGCCCAACAGGTGTTTATGCGCCCGCCAACGCACTTGTTCCTGCATGTTGCCCGCCAGGGTCTGTTCCAACAACAGGTGGTTCAACCCGATCATCAGGGGGCGCAAAAACAGGATGAACGCTGCGGCCAGGGCCAGCTCCAGCCCATGCAGGGCCCAGAACCCGGCCGGGTCGGACCCATCCATCAGGTCGATGACGCGGCCCGAGTAGAAAATCACCCCGGTTTCCATCAGGGCAACCACGATGCCGGACAGGGCCATCCAGACCATCCACATGCGGAACGGTCCATAGTGGCTGCGCATAAAGGCCCACAGGGTTGCGGGCGGCGTATCTGACGAATGCGGGGCAAACGGATCAACGAGAGTTTCAAAAAAAGCGAAACATGGCGGCGCTCCTGCGCGCTGAAAAATACGGGAAATGTCGAAAGATCGGGGCTGATGCACAGCCCAACAGGACCGGCTTTAATCGCGGTATATGGTCCTGAATTGATGCATTCGCCAGCTCCTGAGCCTGTTCACCACCAATGGGTAGCGCAGATGTTAGCGCCCGTCAAAGGCGGCAGCCCCGGCTTGCAAAACCTCAGGCCGACCTGTCCGACAGCCGCCCCTCCAGAAACAGGCCCAACCGATGCGAGGTCTGCGGATCACAGCCCGGTGGCGCATCGGTAAAGAAATCGCGGGCTTTTTCGGGGCCGGGCGCGCGGCCCTCGGCGATCAGCCAGTAATCGGGCGCATCGGCATAAAAATCGACGACCAGATCAAGGTCGCGGATCGGATGCAACGCGCGTATGACCACATCACCCTCCTGCCTTGCCCCGGCCCGGCGGGGTGGGATGCCACCGCGCTTGCCGCACGCACGCCCCCTGCGGGGCGGGAGCTGGGTCGGCCACCCCGCTAGAGGCCAGCCAGAAATTCCAGCATATCATCCGCCGCCGCCGAGGGCGTGCGCGCGCCCTGCGCCACATCCGCACCCAGACGGGTCAGCGCCGCGCGGGCCTTGGGGCTGTGCAACGCCGCCAACAGGCGCTGGCGCACCTCTTCTTCGAACCAATGGCGCGCCTGGTCCGCGCGCCGCCCGTCCCAGTGGCCATGGTCGCGGCGCCAGTCGGTCAGGGTCTGCATTTCGGCCCAGGCCGCCTCCAGCCCATCCTGCGTCACGGCGGACACCATCAGAGCCTTTGGGAATCCATCAGGATCCTGCGGCCGTTTGCGCAACAAGCGCAACGCGCCCGCATAGTCGGCACAGGTGCGCATGGCGGTTGGTTTCAACTCGCCATCGGCCTTGTTCACCAGGATCAGGTCGGCGATTTCCATGATGCCGCGCTTGACGCCCTGCAACTCGTCCCCGCCCGCCGGTGCCATCAGCAACAAGAACAGGTCCGACATTTCCGCAACCATCGTCTCGGACTGGCCCACACCGACGGTTTCGATCAGCACCACGTCAAACCCCGCCGCCTCGCACAGCGCCACGGCCTCACGCGTGCGCCGGGCCACGCCGCCCAGTTGCGTCTGTGACGGAGACGGTCGGATGAACGCGTTCTTTTCGCGGCTCAGCGTCTCCATCCGGGTTTTGTCGCCCAGAATGGACCCGCCGGACCGCGCCGAAGATGGGTCCACCGCCAACACGGCCACCCGCAGGCCCTGCGCGATCAAAAGCATGCCGAACGCTTCGATAAAGGTCGACTTGCCCACGCCGGGCGTGCCGGACAGACCAATGCGCAGCGCCTGACGACCTGCGGGTTTGACCGCCTCCAACAGATCACCCGCCAGCACCCGGTGATCTGCCCGTCCGCTTTCCACCAAGGTGATGGCGCGCGCCAAAGCGCGGCGTTCGCCCGTCATGATACGGCTTGCAAGATCCTGGATGTCCATGATGCCCCCTCAGTCTTTCCCGGTGTTTTGCCCGCCTGCGCGAAGCATGTCCAGTACCCACGCCCACTGGACCCCGGCCCCGCCGCGCCCCATAACGGGGCCATGAAATCCGGCCTGCCCATTGATGACGCAATCGCGCCCCTGCTTGACGCCCTGCGCGCCGAAGGCCGCGCGGTGCTGATGGCCCCGCCCGGTGCGGGCAAAACCACGGTCGTGCCGCTGGCTTTGCTGGACGCGGGGCTGATCACAGGCCGCATCCTGATGTTGGAGCCCCGCCGCCTGGCCGCCCGCGCCGCCGC
>DFBF01000310.1:9633-14988 GCA_002367285.1 Rhodobacteraceae bacterium UBA3087
CGGCATCGGCGCGGTGATCTTTGACGAATTCCACGAACGATCCCTGAACGCCGATCTGGGGCTGGCTCTGACCTGGGAGGCGCGCGGCGCTTTGCGCGACGATCTTGTTCTGGTGGTCATGTCCGCAACGCTCGACGCCCAGCCAGTCGCGCGGCTGCTGGATGACGCGCCGGTCGTGATCTCCGAAGGTCGGGCCTATCCGGTTGACACGCGCTGGCTGGAGCGGCCCATCGACAAGCGTGCCCGTCTGGAACACGCGGTGGCCGATCTGGTCGCGCAGGCGGTTCGTGAAACCGATGGCGGCGTGCTGGTCTTCCTGCCCGGCGAAGGCGAAATCCGCCGGGTCGAGGCGGCGTTGGCCCTGCCCAAAGACTGCCACATCCGCCCCCTGTACGGCGCCATGCCGTTTGCCGCGCAACGCGCCGCGATTGCGCCCGCGACGTCCGGGCGCAAGGTGGTGCTGGCGACCTCGATCGCCGAAACCTCGCTGACCATTCAGGACGTCCGCGTCGTGGTTGACGCGGGTAAATCACGCCGCGCCCGGTTTGATCCCGGATCGGGCATGTCGCGCCTGGTCACCGAACGCGTGTCGAAAGCCGAAGCCGAACAGCGGCGCGGCCGGGCCGGCCGTGTCGCGCCGGGCACCTGTTACCGGCTCTGGACCAAGGGCGAAGAAGGTGGCTTGCCCGCCTTTCCACCCGCCGAAATTGAGGCCGCCGATCTGACGGGCCTGGCGTTGGAGCTGGCCCTGTGGGGCAGCGCGGACGGAAGCGATCTGGCCTTTCTGACCCCGCCCAATCCGGGTGTCTTGGGCGAGGCGCAGGCTTTGCTGACCCAGCTGGGTGCCTTGGACGCGGGCCGCATCACGGGTCATGGCCGCACGCTGGCTCGCCTGCCGCTGCACCCGCGTCTGGGCCACATGCTGGCCATCGCGGGCCGCCCTGCCGCGACGCTGGCCGCGCTGTTGGCCGAACGCGATCCGCTGCCGTTTTCCGCGCCGGTTGATCTGTCGTTGCGACTGGAAGCCGTGGCCAATCCCGGCGCGTTTGCCAGCCGCCGTCCCTGGCCCCCCAATCGCGGCGTGGTCGAGCGCGTGAAATCCGAAGCCAAACGGCTGGCGCGCATGGTGCCCGGTGACAGTGATCTATCCGTCGCGCAGATGGCCGCGCTGGCCTATCCCGACCGTGTTGGCCTGCGTCGCCCCGGCGATGACCCGCGCTTTGTGATGTCGGGCGGCAAGGGCGCCATGCTGGACGCTGACGACACACTGGCCACCGCCCGGTTGATTGTCGTCACTGACACCGATGGCAACCCGCGCGAGGCGCGCATTCGCCAGGCCGTGCAGATCTCTGAGGCCGAGCTGCGCGCGGTACATGGCGACCAGATCGCCTGGGTCGACACCTGTGAGTGGTCCAAACGCGACAAGCGCGTCATTGCCCGCAGGCAGGAACGCTTTGGCGCCGTCACATTGGATGACCGGATGTGGAAGGACGCGCCCAAGGCGGCCATTGCACGGGCCATGCTGGACGGGGTGCGCGACATGGGGCTGCGCCCCTCGGCGGCGGCGGGGCGGTTCCTGGCGCGGGTCGCGTTGGTCGATGACATGCCGGACATGTCCGAGGCTACGTTGCTGGAGACGCTTGAAGAGTGGCTGCTGCCCTATCTGAAGGGTGTGCGCACCGCCGAGGACTGGAAACGGTTCGACAGTCTTGAAGCGTTGCGCGCCATGCTGGACTGGACCCAGATGCAGCAGTTGGACAAAGCTGCCCCCGCCCATTTCACCACACCAATGGATCGCAAGGTGCCGATTGATTATTCCGGTGAAGCCCCGGAAATCCACGTCCGCTTGCAGGAAATGTTCGGCGTCACGACCCACCCGCGCGTCGGCCGCACGCCGCTGCGCATCACCTTGCTGAACCCAGGGCAAAAAGCGGTACAGACCACCACCGATCTGCCCGCGTTCTGGGCCACGTCCTACGCGGATGTGCGCAAGGACATGCGCGGGCGGTATCCGCGCCACCCCTGGCCCGAAGACCCCTCGCAAGCCGACCCCACATTACGCGCCAAACCGCGAAAAAAGTGACTTTTCGGGGTCAAAACCTGCAATCTCGGGCCTGTTACTTGCAATTTTTGGGATTTTTGCTTAGCTAGGGGCAACAACAAAAAAAGTTTAGTACAGGCGGTTCATATGTCATCTCTTCTCAAACAGGCCTGGTCCGAGGTCGTTCGCCCCATGTGGAAACGTCCCAACCGGTTCCAGGTTGCGGCGCTGTGTTACCGTGGCAAAGGCGAGCGGCGCGAGGTTCTGTTGATCACCTCGCGCGGCACCGGGCGCTGGATCCTGCCCAAAGGCTGGCCGATTGACGGCATGAATGCCGCCGAGGCCGCGATGCAGGAAGCCTGGGAAGAAGCGGGCGTGAAGGACGGCAAGATCGCCGACCAGCCGCTGGGCGAATTCCACTATGTAAAGCACATGGATGACGGTGGCGCCGCGCCCTGTTCAGCAACGGTTTACCCGATCAAGGTCAAGGCGATGGAGGAGAAATTCCCCGAGGCCGATGAGCGGGAGCTGAAATGGGTTCCCGCCGAAGAGGCCGCCGAAATGGTCGATGAGAAAGACCTGCAACAGATGTTGCGTGACTTCTAGGTCGCGGTTGCCGCGTCCCTCTACTGGATTGTTGCGAATCCCGCCTGAACGCTGTAGCGCGGGCCCGTGAACTGTAACGGCTTCACGACGGATTTGTGACATCTGAGCGACGGGGACGGCGGCATGAACGATGGCGACAACAACAACCAGTGGAAAACACTGGACAAAGACCTGAACCGCATCAGCCAATTCGAATACGCAACACAGTATGTGTCGCGCCCCCTGGTGGGTCTGGGCGTTGCCCTGGCCTTTATCGTCATCGCGGCGCTGGGGGCTGGCGTGTTCTTCGGCCAAACGCCGACGTCTTTCGTGGTGATCATGGCTGCCGCGTTCGGCGCCTATATGGCGATCAACATTGGTGCCAACGATGTGGCCAACAACATGGGTCCTGCGGTGGGCGCGAATGCGCTGACCATGGGCGGAGCGATCGTCATCGCGGCGCTGTTTGAAAGCGCGGGCGCGTTGCTGGCGGGGGGCGACGTGGTGTCGACGATTTCCAAGGGCATCATTGATCCGACGGGCATGACCGAAGGGCGCATTTTCATCTGGGCGATGATGGCGGCGCTGATTTCATCGGCGCTGTGGGTGAACCTGGCGACCTGGGTCGGGGCGCCTGTGTCCACGACCCATTCGGTTGTCGGCGGCGTCATGGGCGCGGGCATTGCGGCGGCTGGGTTTGCTGCCGTGAACTGGCCGACCATGGGCAAGATCGCCGCCAGCTGGGTGATTTCTCCGGTGCTGGGCGGGGTTGTTGCCGCCGCTTTCCTGGCTTTCATCAAGGCCAAAATCATTTATCAGGACGACAAGATCGCCGCCGCAAAACGCTGGGTGCCGGTGCTGATCGGCATCATGGCCGCCGCTTTTGGCGCCTATCTGTCGATCAAGGGCCTGAAACGCATCATCAAGATCGACCTGGGCACTGCGTTGTTGATCGGTGCTGCGGCAGGGGCCATCGGCTATGCCATCGCCGCGCCGCTGGTGGCCAAACAGGCGCAGGGGCTTGAGAACCGCACCAAGTCGCTGAAGGTTCTGTTTGCCCTGCCGCTGATCTTTTCTGCGGCCCTGCTGTCCTTTGCCCATGGCGCAAATGACGTGGCGAACGCGGTGGGCCCGCTGGCCGCCATCGTGCACGCCGAACAGTTTGGCGATTTCGCCGCCAAGGTGTCGATCCCGATGTGGGTCATGGTCATTGGCGCCTTTGGGATTTCCTTTGGCCTGGTTCTGTTCGGCCCGAAACTGATCCGTATGGTGGGCAGCCAGATCACCAAACTGAACCCGATGCGCGCCTATTGCGTGGCATTGTCGGCGGCCATCACGGTGATTGTCGCCAGTTGGCTGGGCCTGCCCGTCAGTTCGACCCACATCGCCGTGGGCGGTGTGTTCGGCGTTGGTTTCTACCGCGAGGCGCATATGGAACGCCGGCTGCGCAAATCCGCCGCCAGCCGCCCCGAGGCCAAACGCATCGCGCCGGAAGAACGTCGCCGCCGCAAGCTGGTGCGCCGCTCGCATTTCATGACCATCGTTGCCGCTTGGGTCATCACGGTGCCCGCCGCCGCGCTGATGTCGGCTGTGATCTTTCACCTTTTGAACGCGATCGTCGGCTGAATACCCGGTTCCGCCCGACCGTCAGGCGCTAACGCGCCCTCCTTGTCGGTCGGCGGGCGCCTCGCTGCGCTCGGCGCTCGGTCTGCCACTGGCTAGCGTGGTTTTTGGGGCGATTTGTCAGCGATTTCCTTGCCTTCGGCGAGGATACTTCAGGCAAGAGGAAAAGAGCCAGTGGCGCGCGTCCGAAACCCTGTCGGGTGGATTGACGATCAGGATTTGCGTAAGGCCCTCAAGGCACCGCAGCCGCCGAGCGCAGCGAGGCCACCGAAATCACCGAGCCGGAGGCGAGGCCACGGTCACCCGTTCAATGCACAGCGATACCGCGGGGAGGTCGAGCGGGACTTGTCCCAATCGGAGCGACTCCAGATGAACCTGTCATCATCCAGAAACACCAACCT
This sequence comes from Rhodobacteraceae bacterium UBA3087, assembly GCA_002367285.1. Classification (GTDB taxonomy): domain Bacteria; phylum Pseudomonadota; class Alphaproteobacteria; order Rhodobacterales; family Rhodobacteraceae; genus Aliiroseovarius_A. The sequence goes on from DFBF01000310.1 coordinate 14,284, forward strand.
CCAAGCCACCAGATCGCCGTTCTGATCCTTCCATATTTCCTGTACCGGAAACAAATCCAGCCAATCATGCCCCGCCGCAAGGACAGTGTATCGTGCACCTTTTCGGAGGGTTCCTCTGACCTCAACCGGTTCAGAAAAGCGAACATCAATGGTTTTTTGTCCGGAGAAACCCGAAAGATGGCGTAAGTCTTGCTATGCCCGCTTACGTCGCGCTCGGACGGCCATGGGGCCGCCTCCAACTGACGCAATGGGTCGGCGTTGCGCCAACCAGACCCGCACGTGCAATCGCAACCAACCGCATCTTCAAACCCCCAGACACCAGCGCATCACGGCCTTTTGCGCGTGCAGGCGATTTTCAGCCTCGTCAAAGATCACCGATTGCGGGCCGTCCATGACGGCGTTCGTGACCTCTTCTTCGCGGTGGGCAGGCAGGCAGTGCATGAACAACGCGTCACCGCCCGCCTGGGCCATCAGGGCATCATTCACCTGATAGCCGCGCAGTTGGTTGTGGCGCCGTTCGCGGGTGGATTGTGCGTCGTGCATCGACACCCAGGTGTCGGCGACCACCAGATCGGCGCCCTCGACCGCCTTATTTGCGTCGCGTTCGATGTCAATCTTCACGCCCTTGGCGCGGGCCTCGTTGATGAACAGCGCTTCGGGGTCCAGCGCTTCCGGCCCGGTGAAGGTCAGGTCAAAGCCGAACTG
>DFBF01000236.1:0-9026 GCA_002367285.1 Rhodobacteraceae bacterium UBA3087
GACTAGGCCAGGACTAGGCCAGGGTGACAGACAGGTAACTGAGTGAACAAGCCCCACACAGAAGGGGCGCATATGAGGACCGAGCCATGCCATTTGCGACCACATCCAGAACGCCCCTGCGCCTCAGCCTGATGGGCAGCGCACTGGTGCTGCTGACCGCTTGCGACACCGGGTTTGACCTGGACATGCGCCGGTTTGGCGACGGGTTCAACACGACCCAGGCGGCGCAGGCGGCCACGGCCCCCCGCCCCAAACCGGACGCGCGCGGCATTATCTCGTATCCGAATTACCAGGTCGCGGTGGCGGAACGCGGCGACACGCTGACCACGCTGGCCGGGCGTATCGGCCTGCCGGTCACTGAACTGGCCCGTTTCAACGGCATCCCCGAAGACGCGCCTTTGCGGGCGAACGAATTGATCGCCCTGCCCCGTCGCGTTGCGGAACCGGCAACCGGCGTGATCCAGCCGTCCGATCAGATCGACATCACCAGCCTGGCAGGCGATGCCATCGACCGGGCCGGCCCCGCCAGCACCACGGCCCATGCCCCCGCCCAAACCGGCGAAGAACCGGTGCGCCACAAGGTCGCCCGGGGTGAAACCGCCTATTCGATCGCCCGCGCCTATGGCGTGTCGGTGCGCGCGCTGGCCGACTGGAACGGCTTGGGCTCGGCCCTGACCGTGCGCGAAGATCAGTACCTGTTGATCCCCGTCACTTCTGCGTCCCAGGAACCTGCCCGCAGTGCTGCGGTCTCAAGCCCAGGCGAAGGCACGTCGATCCCAACGCCGCCCTCGGCCGCACAACCCTTGCCTGACGAGACCCCGGCGGTGGCGGCCACACCCACCCCGGCCCCATCCAGCCCGGACATGAGCGACACGCGCACCGCCGCGTCGGCTGCGCGCATGATGCTGCCCGCAGATGGCAAGATCATTCGGGCCTTCAAGAAGGGATCGAGCGACGGCATCGACATTGCCGCCAGCGCAGGCAGCCGTGTGAACGCCGCTGCCGATGGCACCGTCGCCGCCATCACCCGCGACACCGAACAGGTGCCGATCTTGGTGGTGCGCCACCCGGACAACGTGCTGACGGTCTATGCCAATATCGCCGATATAACGGTGAAAAAGGGCGACCGGGTCAAACGGGGACAAAAGATCGCCACCGTGCGCGCGGGCGAACCTGCATTTTTGCATTTCCAGATCCGCGAAGGCACGACCTCGGTCGACCCGCTGCCGTACCTGAACTGATCCACGCAAGTCACAGACAGAAAACAAAAAACGCGCCGCAGGCTTAACCTGCGGCGCGTTTTTCTGTCCCCGGCGCATGCCGGTATCAGTCGCCCTTGGGTTTCTTGTCCAGGTGCTTGGCCAGTTTCGACGGCCCGGCCTTTTTGCGGTTCTTATACGGGTTCTGGTCGGCCTGGCTGCGCATGGTCAGGCGGATCGGCGTGCCCGGCATGTCAAAATCTTCGCGCAGCCCATTGACCAGATATCGGGTATAGCTGGCCGGCAGTTTTTCAGGATGCGAACACATCACGACGAACCCCGGCGGGCGGGTTTTCACCTGAGTCATATAGCGCATCTTGATCCGCTTGCCGCCCGGTGCGGGGGGCGGGTGCTGCTGCAACATCTCGATCAGCCAGCGGTTCAGCTGGGCCGTCGACACGCGGCGGTTCCAGACATCATGCGCCTTCATGACCGCCTCTTGCAGCCGGTCCAGCCCACGCCCTGTCTTGGCCGAAATTGTCACCAAAGGCGCGCCGCGCAGCTGAGGCAACAGGCGGTTGAATGCCTCTTTCAGCTGCTTCAGCTTGTCCTGCTTTTCGGTCTCGGCGTCCCATTTGTTGACCGCAACGACAACCGCACGCCCCTCGCGTTCGGCAAGGTCGGCGATGCGCAGATCCTGCTGTTCAAACGGAATTTCCGCGTCCAGCAGGACAATGACCACCTCGGCGAATTTCACCGCGCGCAACCCGTCCGAGACGGACAGCTTTTCCAGCTTTTCCTGGACCTTGGCCTTTTTGCGCATGCCGGCCGTGTCGAAAATGCGCGTCGGCACCTCGCCCCAGTCGAACCGCAGCGAAATCGAATCACGCGTGATCCCGGCTTCGGGGCCAGTCAGCAGGCGATCTTCGCCAACCAGTTTGTTGATCAGGGTCGATTTTCCCGCATTCGGGCGCCCCACGACGGCCACCTGCAAGGGCTTGGCTCTGGTCGGCACACGCGGCGCATCCGGGTCGCTGTCATCCACCGAGATATCGGTTTCGGGCGCATCTTCAGCGGCGCGGGCCTCGAATTCTTCGGAAATCGGGCGCAGGATCGACATCAGCTCGCCCATGCCTTCGCCATGTTCGGCGGAAATGCGCATGGGTTCGCCAAGGCCCAGCGAATAGGCCTCGATCACACCGGCATCTGCCGCCTTGCCCTCGGCCTTGTTGGCGCCAAGGATCACATGGGCGTTCTTTTTACGCAGGATTTCGGCGAAAACCTCGTCCGCAGGCAGAATGCCAGCGCGCGCGTCCACCAGGAACAGGCAGGCATCGGCCATTTCAACCGCACGTTCGGTCAGGCGGCGCATCCGGCCCTGAAGGCTTTCGTCCGTCGCCTCCTCCAGCCCTGCCGTGTCGATCACGGTAAAGCGCAGATCACCCAGCCGGGCCTCGCCTTCGCGCAGGTCACGGGTGACGCCGGGCTGGTCATCAACCAGCGCCAGGCGTTTGCCAACCAGACGGTTGAACAGGGTGGATTTGCCCACATTTGGGCGGCCCACGATGGCAAGCGTAAAGCTCATGTCGGACTCCGGATCACGTCAAGCGCCCCGCATACACGGGTTTTTGCCTTAGCGCAAAGCCAGAAGTTGCCCCTTGGCCGAGACAATATAGGCAACCCCGTTCACAATGATCGGTCGCGTGGCCGCACCGCCGGGAATGGCAACCTGGGCCAGCTCGGCGCCATCTTCGGGATTGAAGCCGCGCATCACCCCATCGGTGGAGGCAACCCACAGCCGACCACCGGCCAGAACCGGGCCATAGCTTGCAAAGATCGCCTTGCGACGGCGTATTTTTTCATTGGCAAAGTAGGGCAGCGGCACGCCCCAGATACGGTCGCCAGTGGCACTGTCAAGCCGCACCAATTCGCCCTGATCCGACACCAGAAAGACCGAGCCCCCCGCCACAGTCACGGCACTGGCGGCCCCTTCTTTGGCGGTCCACAGACGGGCGCCGCTGCTGGACATTGCCGCCAGACGGCCCGCTGTGGTGCCCGCATAGATCACGCCATCCACAATCACCGGTTCGCCCGCCAGATCGCTGATCGACGTATAGGCCCGCCCGCGGCGTTCCCCGCTGACCAGCGAGGACCAGACCCGCACACCGGATTTGCGCAGCGCGGCCAGAACCTCGCCCGAGGGGAACGGATACAACGCCAGGCGGTCGCTCAACGCCGGGCTGCCGGTGCCGACAATGCTGGTGATTTCCGGTGTGGTGGACAGTTGCCATTTCACACGGCCGGTTTCGGCGTCGATTGCCCAAGCCCGGTTGTCACGCGCGCCGACATGCACGATGCCATCGCGCACCGCAGGCGCACCGCTGATCGGGGCGTCAAGTTTCTGGGTCCACAGTGCGGCGCCCGTGGCCGGGTCCATCGCGGTGACGGTGCCAAAGCCGCTGGTCGCAAACAATGTGCCATTTGCATAGGCCAGGCCACCGCCCGATGCGTCCCCCGCGTCTGACGCCGGGGTCAGGTCGGCGCGCCACAGGGGGGCTCCCGTGGTCGAATGGGCCGCGACGCCGGACTGGCTGTCCATCGTATAAATGCGGCCATCGGCCAGGATGGGTTCGGCGGTGATGCGATATTTGCGGCTGTTGCCCGCGCCGATGCCCACGCTCCAGATCATCTGAGGAGTGGCCGACAGCGCAGGGTGCTGCACGTGGTGGGCAGAACTGCCGCCCGGGTGGGTCCAGTCGGCGTGGTTCACCGTGGCCGGAAGCGTGATCGCTATGGCCTGGTTGACCGGCATGTCTTCCGCAGCCTCAGCGGCTTGCGCATCAGGATCCTCGACCACATCCCCTTCGACAAGGGTCTCCGGGTTCAGGCTGCGCAAATCCTCGCGCGCACCTTCAAGGATCACTTCTTTGTCGCTACAGGAGGCCAACAGGCCCAGCAGGATCAATGTCCCGACTTTCTGGCTCAGCGTCACGGCTCTCGCCCCCTCTTCGTCTCAAATACTTCGGCTGGGCTCAGGCCCCTTCGGGTGTGCCCCCAAGGGCCACAATCAACTGTGACGCGCGACGGCGCAAGGCCTGCGATGCCTCGTCATCGGCCAAAAGCTGCTGCAAACGGCTGATCGCGGCCTCAGCTTGGCCGGCTTCGACCTCGGCAATGGCAATCTGTTCTTCGGCCAACACGCGAAACGGTGCGCCGGCGGCTGTCAGCGGTTCCAGCGTGGCAATGCGATCTTCGGCTGTCCCGGCGTCCGTCATCATGGTCAGCTTCAACACCGCCAGATCACGATACAGGGTCGGCGCCGTGGTGTCGGCTGCGACCTTCTCAAGCGCTGCGCGGGCGGTGTCGCCGTCGGCTTCGCCCGCTTCAAGCAGCGCAACGATTGCGGCGCTGTCACCTTCGGCCGCAACCCCTTGCAAGGCCGTTGTGCGCGCGGCGGCATCATCATGGGACATGGCCGTCAGAATCGCGTCACCAAAGGTTTCGGCCTGCGCCCGAGCGCTGGCCTTGCGCCATTCGTTGACGGCAGCACCGCCGACCAACACGACCACGGCCAGAATGGCAATCCAGCCATACCGGCGCATCAGGGCGAACAGGCGATCGCGGCGAACCTCTTCGGTCACCTCGTCGATGAAACTTTCCGGATTGCTCACGCGCACAGACTCCCCGCTGGTTTGCCCTTCCTTACCCCGAACCCGGGACCATTGCCAAGGGCTGGCATCTTTCCTTGTGCTGCTCTGTCAGCAGACCGTCCCACGCCATGGTGCAAAACCTTGTGAAGCAGTGTGGAAACACCTATTTCGGACGGTAAAACAAAAAGCATACGCGAACAGACCAATTTTGCGGGGAGTCTCATGCGACCAGTACCTATTTTGACCGCCATCATTGTGGTGGCTGTCCTGTTCTTCCTCGTATTTCAGCGCGAAAGCCTGCTGAACTTTGCCCAAACCGATGGCCAGACCGCAGCGCCGGATGTCGAAATGCCTCAGGGCCCGGTCGCCCAGCAGGCCGCGACATCCGGCGTTTCTGTCATCGCGCTGGCCTCGATCGCCCGTGAAATCGACAGCGCCGTGCTGGTGCGCGGGCGCACCGAAGCGACCCGCCAGGTTGAACTTATGGCCGAAACCTCGGGCCTGGTCGTTTCCGCCCCGCTGCGCAAAGGCGCCTTCGTCGAGGCCGGCCAGGTCATGTGCCAGCTGGACCCGGGCACGCGCGAAGCCTCCCTGGCCGAAGCCCTGGCCCGCCTGGCCGAAGCACAGGCCTCTCTGCCGCAAAACGAAGCCCGCATCATCGAGGCCCAGGCGCGTCTGGCGGAGGCCACGATCAACCTGAATGCCGCCGACAAGCTGTCCGAGGGCGGTTTTGCCTCGGAAACCCGGGTCGCCAGCGCCAAGGCCAGCGTCGAAGCCGGCCGCGCCGGGCTGATCATCGCCCAAAGCGGTGCGGCCAGTTCCGAGGCCGCGATCCAGTCCGCCGAGGCCGCCGTTGCCGGTGCGCGCCGGGAAATCGAACGGCTGGAGATCAAGGCCCCCTTTGCCGGGCATCTGGAGAGCGACACCGCCGAACTGGGCAGCTTGATGCAGCCCGGCGCGCTTTGCGCCACTATCGTCCAGCTGGACCCGATCAAGCTGATCGGGTTCGTGCCGGAACTGGATGTGGACCGGGTCCAGGTCGGTGTGCTGGCGGGCGGGCGCCTGGCCAATGGGCACGAGGTCGCGGGCACGGTGCAATTCCTGTCGCGTGCCGCTGATCCCGTCACCCGCACCTTTCGCGTCGAGGTCACGGTTGCCAACGCCGATCTGACGATCCGCGACGGCCAGACCGCTGAAATCCTGATCACCGCCGAAGGGCGCAAGGCGCATCTGTTGCCGCAATCTTCGCTGACCCTGTCCGATGATGGTGATCTGGGCGTGCGCGTGGTGGCCGAGGGCGATCTGGCGCAATTCATCCCTGTCGACCTGCTGCGCGACACGGTTGATGGCGTTTGGGTCTCAGGCTTACCGGAACAGGCGGCGGTCATCATTGTCGGGCAGGAATATGTTGCCGACGGGGTCGCCCTGGCGGTCACCTATACGGACCCTGACGCATGACCGGGATTGTCGATTGGGCCAGCGGACGGGCCCGTATGGTCGTGGCCTTTATCATCCTGTCGATTGCCGCCGGGATCGTTGCCTATGTCGGCCTGCCCAAAGAGGGTGAGCCAGACATCGACATTCCCGCTCTGTTCGTATCGGTCCCCTTCCCCGGCATTTCCGCCGAGGACAGCGAACGCCTGTTGGTGCGTACGATGGAAACGGAATTGTCCGACATCGACGGGCTGGACAAGATGAGCAGCACGGCGGCTGAAAACTATGCCGGGGTGATGCTGGAATTCGATTTCGGCTGGGACAAATCCGCCGTCATTGCCGATGTGCGCGACGCCATGAACACGGCCGAGGCGAATTTCCCCGATGGCGCCGATGGCTATCAGGTGACCGAGATCAACTTCTCGGAATTCCCGATTGTCATCGTCAACCTGACCGGCAATGTGCCCGAACGCACGCTGGTGCGCCTGGCCAATGACCTGCAAGACCGGCTGGAGGGGATCGATGCGGTCCTGAAGGCCGAACTGGCCGGGTATCGCGACGAGATGCTTGAGGTCATCATCGACCCGCTAAAGCTGGAAGCCTATAACGTCACTGCCGGAGAGCTGATTTCGGTTGTGCAAAACAACAACCAGTTGATCGCAGCGGGTGAGGTCAAGACCGAAAGCGGCGCGAGTTCCGTGAAGATCCCGTCGTCCTTTGACGATGTGACCGACATCTATGACCTGCCCGTCAAGGTAAACGGCGACAGTGTCGTGACGCTGGGCGATCTGGCCCAGATCCGGCTGACCTTCGAAGACCGTCAGGGCACTGCGCGGTTCAACGGGGAAACCACCGTTGCCTTGCAGGTGGTCAAACGCAAAGGGTTCAACCTGATCGACACTGCCGCCATCGTGCGCGAGGCCGTGGCCGCCGAACGCGCCAGCTGGCCCGCTGAATTGCAACAGGCGGTCAGGGTCGGCACCTCGAATGATCAGAGCTTTATCGTCGACAGCATGGTGAAACAGCTCGAAAGTTCGGTGATCACCGCCATTGCGCTGGTCATGATTGTCGTGCTGGCCAGCCTTGGCATCCGCTCGGCCCTGTTGGTGGGCTTTGCGATCCCGACCTCGTTTCTGCTGACCTTCGCGCTGTTTGGCGCGCTGGGGGTCACCGTGTCAAATATCGTCATGTTCGGGTTGATCCTGGCCGTTGGCATGTTGGTCGACGGAGCCATCGTGGTCGTGGAATATGCCGATAAGAAAATGGCCCAGGGCGTGGGGCCAATGCATGCCTTTACCGCCGCCGCCAAGCGCATGTTCTGGCCGATTGTCAGTTCGACCGCCACGACACTGTGCGCCTTTCTGCCCATGCTGTTCTGGCCCGGCATTCCCGGTGAATTCATGGGCTGGTTGCCCAAAACGATGATCTTTGTGCTGTCGGCCTCGCTGTTGGTGGCGCTGGTGTATCTGCCCGTCATGGGGGGCCTGTCTGGCCGTGTCAGCCGCATGTTCCACACTGTTGGCCAGGTGCTGTTGCCCCTGCCCTGGCTGGTGCGCGCGGCGCTGGTGGTACCTGCGGGCTATCTTGTGTTCCTGTCGGCACTGCAAATGATCAACCCGGCCTATCTGACCGGTACGCAAATCCTGCCAGGGGCGATGGGCATTCTGCCAGGCGCGGTGATGTTCCTGATCGGCGCCGCCCTGTTGTCCATCACGCTGGACGCGGCCCGGATCGAACGCAAGGCGCGCAAGATCAAGGCCGGGTATCGGCGCACGCCGTTTGGCTGGCTCATCCATTTCATTGCCGGGAACCCCGTGATGCCGCTGGTGACCATCGGTGGCGTGGTGTTCTTTGTCGTATCGACCTTCGCCTATTTCGGCGAAAACAACTATGGCACAGAGTTTTTCGCCGACAGCGAACCGGAACAGGCGATCATCTATGTGCGCGCACGTGGCAACCTCAGCCTGCCTGAAAAGGACGCCATGCTGGCCCAGGTCGAAACGGTTGCGCGCGCCAATCCCGGCATCCGCAGCGTCTTTGCCTTTGCCGGAGATGGCGGCCTGAACCAGAACACCGGCGGCGCCAGCGCACCGCGCGACACGATCGGGCAATTGCAGATCGAACTGGTGCCCTGGCACGACCGCCCCCGTGAAAGCTATGACGTGAAACTGTTGGGGTTTATTCCCTTTCCCCGCACCCGGATCGACCCGACCTATGGCGGTGATGCCGTGTTGGAGGACCTGAAGGCCAGGCTGTCCGCCCTGCCCGCCATCCGCTACGAGGTGCTGGCGCTCGAGGGCGGCCCGGCCTCGGCCAAACCGGTGCACCTGCGCCTGTTGGGCGACAGTTGGCAGGCGCTGGATCAGGCTGCAACCCTGGCCGAAGCACAGTTCCAGATCACCCCGGGCCTGGCCGATATCGAAGACACCACCCCGCTGCCCGGCATTGATTGGCAGCTGGACGTGGATGTCGAAAAAGCGGGCCGGTATGGCACCGATGTTATGACCGTCGGCGGCATGGTGCAGCTGGTCACGACAGGCCTGTTGCTGGACACGATGCGGGTCGACAGCTCGGACGAAGAAATCGAAATCCGCGTGCGTCTGCCCGAAGATGACCGGGTTCTCTCGACGCTCGATACGCTGAAACTGCGCACCGCTTCGGGCCTTGTGCCGCTGTCAAACTTCGTGACGCGCAAGCCCGTGCCGTCGCTGGCCCAGATTGATCGGGTCAGCCAAACGCGGTA
>DFBF01000236.1:9058-14504 GCA_002367285.1 Rhodobacteraceae bacterium UBA3087
TTTGTCACCGCCGCCCAGGCCGAAACGATCATGGCCAAGGAAGACGGGCTAACCCGCACCCCCGTCACCGCCAATGAACGGATCGAGGCGCTGGACGCCTGGCTGCAAACCGGAGTTCTGCCCGCCGGGGTCGATTACGAATGGACCGGCGACGCCGAGGAACAGGCGGAATCAATGGCCTTCCTGGGCCAGGCCTTTATGGGTGCGCTGTTCTTGATGTTCATCATCCTTCTGGCGCAGTTCAACAGCCTGTATAACTCGGTTCTGGTGCTGTTGGCGGTGATGCTGTCCACCGCCGGAGTGCTGGTCGGCATGTTGGTCATGCAACAGCCGTTTTCGATCATCATGACCGGCACGGGCATCGTCGCGCTGGCCGGAATCGTCGTGAACAACAATATCGTACTGATCGACACCTATCAGGATTATGCCCGCTATATGCCCCGGATCGAGGCGATCACCCGCACCGCCGAGGCGCGCATTCGCCCCGTGTTGCTGACCACGATCACCACAATGGCCGGGCTTGCGCCTATGATGTTAGGCCTCAGCCTGGATTTCTTCAACGGTGGCTATTCCATCGACAGCCCCACCGCGCTGTGGTGGAAACAGCTGGCGACGGCGGTGGTGTTCGGCCTGGGCATTGCGACCGTGCTGACCTTGGTCTTTACGCCTTCGATGCTGGCCCTGCGTATCTGGATCGTCACCTATGCGGGTTGGATCTCGCGCCTGTTTGCCCGCCTGTCGATGGGGCGCAGCAGCCGCGCGGCGGCGGACTGGGCGCTGGCCCGCGCGGCCAAGCGTCAAAGCCTGGGCGAACTTCAATGGGACCCCGAGGTGTTTGACGCCGAACCGGTCATTGCCGACAGTAAGGCCCATGACGCCGCACCTGCCCCACAACAGGACGAAAGCGCCCAGCCCGACAGCGACGCAACGCCCACCACAAAACCCGTAAAAGCGACGGAGTAAAGCAGATGCCAATGGCGACAGATAGCGCACAAGAGACCACCCGGACCACCGAGGTTTTCGTGGCCTTTCAGGTCATCCCGCGCCTGCGCCAGGGCAACAACTTTGAGGTGGTAGATCGCGCCATCGAGGTGGTGAAAGCCGCCGGTGTCCCGTTCCAGGTCGGCGCGATGGAAACGACCATGAAAGGCGATCTGGATCACCTTCTGGAGATCGTGAAACAGGCGCAACAGGCCTGTCTGGATCATGGTGCAGTTGAGGTCATCACCAACATCAAGATCCACACCACAACGCCGCAGGCCCATGATACCTTCTGCACCTATCACCGGGGGGTTACCCCGGCCAACAGCATGTTCGTGACCGACTGACCCTAAGTCTTGGCGTACTGCACAAAGGGCGTCTTTGCCGCCAGCCTGTCATACAGCGCGCGCGCCGGGGCATTGTCTTGGGCCGTCAACCAATAGGTGCTGATCGCGCCCAACTTCTGCGCATGGGTATGGACCTTTTCGATCATCGCACGGCCCGCGCCGCTGCCGCGCACGGCGGGATCAACGAACAGGTCATTCAGGTAACATTTGGGTTCAATATCCCAGAAACTATTGTGCAACAGATAGTTACAGATGCCAATCGCCGTGCCGTCACCATCGCGCGCAATCAAGGCAAACATCGCCTTGTCCGGGTCCATGATCCGCGCCCAGGTTTCCTCATGCACCTCAGCCCCGCGCGTGGTTTCATAAAAGGCCAGATAGGCATCCCACAGGCGGGACCAGTCGGCGCGGTCGGCGTCCGTGACAGGGCGAATGGTCATGTTCATGCGGCGTCTTCCTCTTCTTCGGCCGCCTGACGCGCCCACATCGAAGCATAGCGCCCCCCCCGTGCCAACAGATCATCATGACGCCCCCGCTCGGTGATCACACCCTGTTCCAACACGACGATTTCATCGGCATCGGCAATGGTCGACAGACGGTGCGCAATGGTGATCACCGTGCGCCCCTGCCCCATCGCCTTCAGGCTTTCCTGAATGTCGCGTTCTGTTTCGGTGTCCAGCGCGCTGGTGGCTTCGTCCAACAACAGGATCGGCGGGTTCTTCAACAGGGTGCGGGCAATGCCGACACGCTGTTTCTCACCGCCCGACAGCTTCAATCCGCGTTCCCCGACCTGGGTGTCATAGCCTTCGGGCAGGCTGAGCACAAAGTCATGAATACGCGCGGCCTTGGCGGCGGCTTCAACCTCAGAGCGGCTGGCTTCGGGGCGACCATAGGCGATGTTGTAATAGATTGAATCGTTGAACAGAACCGTGTCCTGCGGCACAACACCAATCGCCTGATGCAGGCTTTCCTGCGTGATGTCGCGCACGTCTTGCCCGTCAATGCGCAGGGCGCCGCCGTTCACATCATAGAACCGAAACATCAGCCGCCCGATGGTCGATTTGCCCGACCCCGACGGGCCGACAATGGCCACGGTCCTGCCCGCGGGCACTTTCAGCGACACGCCCTTCAGAATGGGCCGCGCGGCGTCATAGCCAAACAGGATATCATCAAATACCAACTCGCCCCCCGGCACCTTGAGGTCCGGCGCATCAGGCTTGTCCTGGACCTCGGCGGGTTGTCCCAGCAGGTCAAACATTTCGCCCATGTCGACCAGCGACTGGCGGATCTCGCGATACACCGTGCCAAGAAAGTTCAGCGGCATGGTGATCTGGATCATATAGGCGTTGACCATGACGAAATCGCCGACCGTCAATGTGCCATCACTGACCCCCATCGCCGCCATCACCATGACGCCCACCAGCCCACAGGTGATCAAAAGCGCCTGGCCGAAATTCAGAAACGCCAGCGAATAGGATGTCTTCAGCGCGGCCTCTTCATAGCCAGCCATGGCCCCGTCATATCGGTCCGCCTCGCGCCGTTCCGCACCGAAATATTTCACGGTTTCAAAATTCAGCAGGCTATCAATCGCCTTTTGATTGGCGTCCGTGTCCTGGTCATTCATCTGCTTGCGAATGCGCACGCGCCATTCGGTCACCCTGAAGGTAAACCAGACATACAGCGCGATGGTGCCCGCCACGACAGCCAGATACCAGGCATCAAACACGACATACAGAACCGCCGCGATCATCAACAGTTCCAGCACCAGCGGCCCGATCGAAAACAGCATGAACCGCAACAGGAATTCGACGCCCTTCACACCGCGTTCGATGATCCGGCTCAGCCCGCCGGTCTTGCGCGTGATGTGATAGCGCATGGACAGGTTGTGCATATGGGTGAAGGTTTCCAACGCCAGCTGGCGCAGTGCCCGTTGGCCAACACGGGCGAACACCGCATCACGCAGCTGTTGAAACCCGTTGGTCATCAGCCGCGCAATGCCATAGGCCACGGTCAACCCGACCGCCCCCAGCCCCAGCATCCAGGCCGCGTCCGTTACCTCGCCCGACAAGCTGTCCACCGCCGCCTTATAGATAAACGGCGTGCCAACACTGACCAGCTTTGAGGCCAGAAGCAGGATCATCGCCAGCACGACACGGTTCTTCACCCAAGGGTGATCGGCAGGCCAAAGATAGGGCAGAACCCGGCGAATGGTGCGCCAGCCGCCCTTGGGGGATTCGGTCGATGTAATTTGTGACGGGGGCATGCGGGCATCCTGCTTATTGCGTGAACCTGAAACATGGGGTACACGGGTATTAATTCAACAATTCATGAGTAGTTGAAACGTGGAGAAGAGTCGAGTCCTCACAGCCCTGTCCGCCATGGCCCACGAAACCCGACTGGAGATCGTACGCCTGTTGGTGCCGTGCAAGGGGGACGGCATGGCCGCAGGTGCCATTGCTGAATCGCTGGGCATCTCGCCCTCGGGCCTGACCTTCCACCTGAACAGCCTGGAACAGGCCGGGCTGATCGGATCAAAACGCCAGGGGCGACAGGTGATTTATGCCACCAACACCGACAGGCTGGGCGGTGTCATCGCCTATCTGGTCGATGATTGCTGTGGCCGCGATCCTGAGGTCTGCAAACGCACCGAACTGGGCCGGTTCACCCTGCCCGACGGTTAGTCATCCGGCAGGTTGAACACCTGACCGGGATAGATCAGATCAGGGTCGCGAATACTGTCGCGGTTGGCCTCGAACACGCGCACATACCGCACGCCTTCGCCGTATTTCGCCAGAGCAATGGCCCACAGCGTCGATCCCGGCTGTACCGTGACACGGCGCACGGACGGGGTGTCGCCCCCTTCGGGAGCACCTTCAGAGGCGACGGCCACCAGGACGGCAGGCTCTTCGCGTTTGAACGGCGTTTCGCTGCGCGAGGTAACGGTGCCATCTTCGGCAATCTCATCGACACGCAGCGTATAGACACCCGTGTCCACCTCAGGCAGCGGCGCGCGCCACTGGCCGTCTTCTGCGATGCGGGCGGTCTTGACCGGCGCATTGTCCAGATACACCTGCACAATCGCCGTGCCCTGCCCGCGTCCGGTCAGCTCGACCCCGCCTTCGTCGTCATAGGCGATGCTGTCGATCGAAATCGTGCCCATGACGTCGGGCGCGCTGCCCCCGTCCTGCAACACGCTGATGCCGCTTTCATCTGCCAGCAACACGCGCGGGGCGGTCGGGGGAACGGCGGCCATGTCTGTGTCTTCTGCTGCGTCTTGTGGAGCGGCATCGGCGGGCGCTTCGGCCACAACTGGGGCGGTCGTCGGCTCGATGATCACGCTTTCGGCCGAGGCGACGACCAGTTCGCCGCCCGCATTCAGCGACATGACCCGCGGGGCATCACCGCCCTCCAGGCTGAACATCGCCACGAAATTGCCGCTGGCGTCAGGTTCGGCCACCGCGACTTCGGTGCCATCCACCATGATGCGGACCGGCGTGCCGGGGGCTGCGTGACCTGCGACCACGGCGTTGCCTTCGGGATCAATGCGCACGATGTCAAAGGCGGGCGCGGCCTGGGCAGGAATGGCTGTGGTCTCAGGTGCGGGCTCAGCCCCTGGGCCGGCCACTTGCGGGGGCGTCGGCGAAACCGGCTGCGCCAACGGCACAGGATCGGGCGGCGTTTCGCCCGGTCGGGACGCCTGAAACACCAGATATCCCATCACCACCAGGACCAAAGCCCCAACGGCACCACCGGCAATCGCCAGTTCGCTCTTCATCCCGGTTTTCGGTCCGGGGCCGGTGTTACCAGCTGCCATGTTATCCCCCTTGCCCGGGCTCTTGGCGGCCCGTGCTTGAGAGACCTTACCAACAGGTCTATCACGGGTCAAAAGAGATTCCCGAAAGGTGGCCCATGACCAATCCCAAAGCCTCAGTCTGTGTCTATTGCGGCGCACGTGACGGCGTGAAACCAGCCTATCGCACCGCCGCAACCGATCTGGGCACCACCCTGGCCCAGGAAAACTGGCGTCTGGTCTATGGCGCGGGCGATGTTGGGTTGATGGGGGCCGTGGCCAATGCCGCCCAGGCCGCTGGTGCCGTAACCTTTGGCGTGATCCCCGA
>DFBF01000306.1:0-1184 GCA_002367285.1 Rhodobacteraceae bacterium UBA3087
GAACAAACTTCTGAAAATGCACCGTCAGATGGCGGACATGATGAAGAAGATGGGCAAGATGGGCAAAGGCAAGATGCTGAAACAGGCCATGTCCGGCATGATGGGCAAAGGCGGCGGCATGCCCGACATGAACGACCCGGCAGCGATGGAAGAGGCCGCCAAGGCCATCGGCAGCAAAATGCCCGGCGGCATGGCGGGTCTGGGCCAAATGGGCCTGCCCGGCGGTCTGTCCGGTTTCGGGAAGAAGAAATAACCGATGGTCCCCACTGATCTGCATATCAACACACCCCGGCTGTCCCTGCGCTTGCCGCGCATGGCGGACTGGCCCGTGTGGGAACGCTTTGCGATGTCGCAGCGCGCGCAGTTCATCGGTGGACCCTATGACCAACGTCAGGCATGGCGCACCTTTGCCCACGTGGCCGGGCAATGGATGCTGCGTGGCTATGGCTCGTTCGTGTTCTGCGAAAAAGACACGGACGCCGCTTTGGGCATGACCGGCCCCTGGCATCCCGCCGACTGGCCAGAACGCGAAATCGGCTGGACCGTTTGGACCCCAAAGGCCGAGGGCAAGGGATACGCGTTTGAAGCCGCGCAAGCTGCACGCGCCTATGCCTATGCCACGCTGGGCTGGGACACCGCCGTCAGCTATATCGCGCCAGGCAACGCCCGATCCATCGCCTTGGCCGAACGCCTGGGATGCACTCTGGACACAGACGCAGCGCAACCTGACCACGCGCCTTGCCTGGTCTATCGCCACCCTGCCCCCGACGCCGATGGCAACCCGGAGGCCTACGCATGACCTCGACCACCATCCCGACGCTGGAAACTGATCGCCTGATCCTACGCGCCCTGCACGAAGCGAATATCACCGCCGAAATCGAGTTCTTCGGCACCGATGCGTCGCGCTTTGTCGGCGGCCCGATGCCCGCACATCGCACCTGGCGCGCGATGGCCATGGTGATCGGTCACTGGGCCCTGCGCGGGTTCGGCTTCTGGGCGTTGGAAGACAAGGCAACCGGCACCTATCAGGGCCGAGTCGGGCTGTGGTTCCCGATGGGCTGGGGCACGGCGATTTCACCGATTGATCCCGCAAAGGGGGCTATCGCATGAGCGATGATACCGTCATCCGCGCCGCCCAGGTCCTGAAGGGCCATCGCGAAAGCATCGACCGTCTGGACGCGATC
>DFBF01000306.1:1246-1794 GCA_002367285.1 Rhodobacteraceae bacterium UBA3087
ACCCGCGAGACCGCACAGATCGCGCGGCTTGAAGATCTGGCAAACCGGGCCGACCTGGACCCGGAATTTGCCAAGAAATTCCTGAACTTCATCATTCAGGAAGTCATCCAACACCACAGGGAACACCAGGAATAACGCCCTGTGGATCAACACCAAGAATGACGGGGCACACGCCCCTCGCAAGCACATGAATAGGAGATAACATCATGGCTATGAAAATTCGTCTCGCCCGCGGCGGCTCGAAAAAACGTCCCTTTTATCGCGTTGTCGCTGCCGACTCGCGCATGCCGCGCGACGGCCGGTTCATCGAAAAGCTGGGCACCTACAACCCGCTGCTGGCGAAAGATTCGGAAGAGCGCGTAAAGCTGGACATGGAACGCGTTCAGTACTGGTTGGGCGAAGGTGCACAGCCGACCGACCGCGTGTCGCGCATGCTGGAAGCCGCTGGCGTCCTGGCCAAGAAAGACCGCAACAACCCGAAAAAGGGCGAACCCCACGCCAAAGCCAAAGAGCGCGCCGAAGAAAAGGCCGCCAAGGCTGCCGAAGCT
>DFBF01000306.1:1888-4755 GCA_002367285.1 Rhodobacteraceae bacterium UBA3087
TTCTTCGTTCTGAAAGGACCATGGCATGAGCCAGGATCGCATCTGTGTCGGCGCCATCGCGGGGGCCTTTGGGGTCAAGGGCGACATCCGCCTGAAAAGTTTCTGCACCGACCCTGAGGCCATCGCCGATTTCGGCGTATTGTGGTCCGAAGACGGTGCGCACAGCTATGAAATCACGCTGAGGGGCGCGATCAAGAACGGCTTTGCGGCGCGGGTCAACACGGTCACAACCAAGGAGCAGGCCGACGCGTTGTCCGGTGTGCGGCTGTTTGTCGATCGCGACATCTTGCCCAACCTGCCCGACGATGAATTTTATCACACCGACCTGATCGGCCTGGCGGTTTTCGACACCGGCGGCAAGGAACTGGGCCGCGTCTCAGCCGTGAACAACCACGGTGCCGGGGATTTTCTGGAAATCCAGGGGCCGGGCCTGAAGAACGAGGCCCTTTTGCCCTTCACACTCGCGGCCGTGCCCACCGTGGATCTGGCCGCAAGGCGCATCATTGTCGACCCACCCGAAGGTGTCTTTCCCGAATGACCCGGATCATCGTGCATGCGGGGTTTTACAAAACCGGCACGACCAGCTTGCAAACCCATCTGGCCCGCAACGGCACGACCCTGCGTCCCTGGTTCGACTACTACGGCCAGAATGATTTCCATCACGCTGGCGCGGCCGCGCGCATCTATGGCCAATACCCGTTCCCCTGGCGTCTGCGGCAATTTCGCGCTGCCTTCCGCAGCTTTCTGCACGCGATCCCGGATACCGATTGCATCGTTCTGTCGCGCGAAAGTTTTGTCGGCGCCATGCCGGGGCATCGGAACTGGATGCAGCGCCCCATCATCGGTTTCCCCAATGCAGCCAGACTGTTGGCGACCATCAGCGCCGAGCTGACGCACCGTTTCGGCCCTGAGGTGCAGGTCGAGACCCTGTTCACAACGCGGGCGCGCGACGCGTGGTTGCAGTCGGTTCATGGGCACCTGCTGCGCTCAATCCGCCTGACGGATGACTTTGACACCTTCGCTGCGCGGTTTGTCGACTTGCCCAATTTGGCCACCCAAGCCCAGCGCCTGGGTGCCACGCATATCCGCGCGATGGAGGATTTCGCCCACCACCACAATGGCCCCGCCGGGGCGGTCCTGGATCTGGCAGGCGTGCCCACCGATGTGCAGGCGGACCTGCCCGCTGCGGCGCGTAAAAACATCGGCCAGGCCCCCGATCTGGCCGCCGCTTTTCTGGCCCTCAACCGATCCGGAAAATCAAAAACCACATTGAAACGGCTAAAGAACGACATGTTGCGCGAGGCCCGCGCATGAGCCGCCAACGTATTATCCTGCACGCCGGGTTTCACAAGACTGGTACGACCACCATTCAGTCCTGCCTGCACCAGAACGGCCCGCTGATCTGGCCCACCACAGCGATCGGATTGGACTGGAGGTTCAAGCCGCTGTTGCAGGCGGCGCGCGGATTTTCCACCTGGCGCGATCCGTTCACGTTAGAGAAATTCGCCGTGCGTCTGGCCGGTTTTCTGACCGAGCTGGACCTGCCGCCGCACCGGCAGCTGGTGCTCAGCGCCGAGGAACTGGCGGGCCACATGCCCGGCCGGACCCAGGTGCCGGACTATTCCGCCCTGCCGATCCTGATGGCCACAGCGGTCGGCGTCATGCAGAGGCAGTTTCCCAACGGTCTGGATCTGATCGTTTTTCTATCCACCCGCAATGGCGATGCCTGGTTGGACAGCGCCTGGGCGGAGCATGTGAAATCCTCGCGCATGACCCTGGACCTGCCAAATTTTCGCAAACAATTTGCCGCCGCCTCCGACCTGGGTGCGGTGGTCGACCGGGTAAAACAGGCCATCGCCCCCTTTCCGGTCACCACCTGCGCCCTTGAGGACAGCCGCCACCTGCCCCTGGGGCCGGCAGAGCCGCTGATCGATCTGCTGAACCTGCCCAGCCTTGCGCGCCAGCAGATCAAACCGGCCAACAGCCAAAACGCGCGCGTGCCTGCGGTGGCGTTGCAACAGCTGCTGGCTCTGAACCGTTCGGATCTGGACGCTGACGCGCTTTGGGCAGCCAAGAAACAGATCCTGTCAACGGCCTGGGCCCCCTGAGCGCCTTTCCCCGCCCCGCCATTCCCGCTATGAGCAGCCCATGAGCGATACACCCAAACCCAAATCACACGGCCGCCTTGCCGTCACTCCGACCCTCAAGCCGCGCGAACTGATGACAGCGACGCCGCGCCTTGCCGGGGCCTGGACCGCCAAGGTCATCACCCTGTTCCCGGGCGCCTTTCCCGGCGTGCTGGATGAAAGCCTGACCGGCAAGGCCTTGCAGGAGGGGCTGTGGGCGTTAGAGCCGATCGATCTGCGCCCGTTTGGCGAAGGCAAGCATCGCAATGTGGACGACACGCCAGCCGGTGGTGGCGCAGGCATGGTGTTGCGGGCCGACGTGTTGGGAAATGCGTTGGATCAGGCCGCCAAGGGCACACCGATGAGCCGGGCCAAGTGGCCCGTGGTGTATATGTCACCACGTGGCAAACCGTTGACCCAGGCCATGGCGGCGCGATTTGCGCGCGCTGACGGCATGACCATCCTGTGTGGCCGCTTCGAAGGCGTCGATGAACGCGTGCTGGAGGAATACCAGATCGAAGAGGTCAGCCTGGGTGATTTCGTGCTGACCGGCGGCGAGATTGCGGCGCAGGCGCTGTTGGACGCCACCGTGCGCCTGATTCCGGGCGTTTTGGGCAATCAGGCCTCGACCGAAGAGGAAAGTTTCTCGCATGGGATGCTGGAGCATCCACAATACACCCGCCCCGCCGAATGGCGCGGGCGCGCGATCCCTGAGGTGCTGACCTCTGGCCACCACGGCAA
>DFBF01000263.1 GCA_002367285.1 Rhodobacteraceae bacterium UBA3087
GTGGCGTCCGAGAAACCTACATCATAGCTGACCTTCGCCGAACCGGACATTGGCGCACTTGCAGCGAAGATCTGCTTTGTTTCGCAGACACCGAAGATGCCTGTTTCTGCCGATCTGCCACGTGGCGAACGCGGATGGGGCGCGGCTATGCTGCGCCGTCACCCTGGCGGTCAGGGGCGTTTGGCTTGGCCAAATCATGCTGACCTAATAATGGTGTCCGTCGCCGTCTAATCAGAAACCGTGAGGCTTGTAAGCCTGAACCAATTGGTAGGAGGTTCATTAGCCTACACCACCAAAGGCCGCCAGTATCGGTACAGCTGTGAGAGTGGAAAAAGTCCATACAGTAAACTGTGCCATCCGTCTCAATGAATGTCTGGCTCCAAACCTCTCAGGTGCAATGGCTCTTTACGAAGAGACAACGTATGTCTGTGCGAAAGGCAAGTCTGGCCAAGCATGGTTAATATTTACGGGTCTACTTTCAATGGCTTGCTGGTCATTGAGAGGCGATTTTATACTGTGTTCGCCACCCGCATCAGATAAGCGTAAACCCATAAAGAAATTGGGTTTTCAGCATGACCCCTGCGGTTTTCGGGGCGTAATGTGGTGCTGTGGCAGAGCCATGTTTCTTCATTCCGATTGCGACATAATGTCCATAGTCGCGCCACCCTGTCCCGGATAGGGTCGGTGGGATTGATCAGGGTGGGACGGCGACATGCGGATGACAGGGAGTGGGTTGCTGCGGCTGATGCTGGCCCTGACCGTTCTTGTCAGCATTTTCATCCGCCCGCCCGGCACCATGCTGGCGTTTGATGGCGACACGATCACCTATGCTCTTTGCACGAGCGGCGAAACCGAAGACGTCACCGTCGCCCTGGGGGGGGGGGACACCCCCGATATCGATCTTGGCTGTGATTTCTTTGCGGCGCAGATTGCTGATTTGCCAATCCTGGCCCCGGACGCTGCTTTTTCGCAGATTGATCCGGCTCAACTGCCCCCCGTGCCTGTGCTGCGCATTGCCGGACCGCTGGCGGCCTGGCCCCCGTATACATCGCGTGCCCCTCCAGTTGTGAGCTGACTTCGATCCACCCGAATTCACCTTACAAGGATACACGACATGAACCCGTTCACCCGGGCTGCGCAGTTTGCCGCAGCTACCCTGATTGCCATGCCTCTGGCGCTTGCCCCGGCCATGGCTGAAACCTCGCTTACCGTTGCTGTGAAGCGCGACCGGTATTCGGTCGATGAGCAGAAATTCACCTTCACCACCCGGCGTCCTGCGGCGCAGATCGTTGAAACGGCGGTGCAGCCAGATGAAAACTTCTTGCCCAGCCCGCTTTTGTTCGAAACCTGGGATTATGCGGATGGCGTCTATACCGTCACACTGCGCCAGGGCGTGACCTTTTCCGATGGCACCCCGTTCAATGCCGACAGCGCGATTGCCGCCTTGAAGCTGTATGATCAGGGCAAATCGGATTTCCTGCAAATTGACCAGGCCAGCTTTGAAAAACTGGGTGAGCATCAGATCAGCTTTAAATCCGAGAGCGGCTCGGCGCTGGTGATCGAAAACATGACTCACCGGGGCACATCCCTGTTTGGCCCGTCGGAAAATCGCGCTGAAAACCCGGTTGGCACCGGTCCTTATCTGTTTGACAGCTATGATCCCAAGCAACAGATCACGGTGGTGCGCAATCCCGATTACTGGGGCGATGCGCCCAGCGTTGATCGTCTGACCTTCCGGTTCATCGGCGACGACAACGCCCGCATGTTGGCATTGCAGAACGGTGAAATTGACGTGGTTGGCGAAGTCACGCCGCAGATGCTGTTGTCGATGCCGCAGGATGGCTCGGTTGTGCTGCATGAAAGCCGTCCGATCCGTTATGTCGCGCTGTTGGCCAACCTGAACGGGGCCGCACCTTTCGACATCATCCAGGATTATGCCGTGCGCGAGGCCCTGGCCTGGGCGATCGACCGTGACACGCTGGCCCAGGTTCTGTTTGCCGGACGCGGGGAACCCGCCAAGGGCATTTTGCCGGGCTGGATGTTTAACCTGGGCGACGACCACACCGATGGTTTCGGCTATGACCCGGACAAGGCGGGCACGATGCTGGACGGTGCCGGTTGGGTGATGGGCGCCGATGGCGTGCGCGAAAAGGACGGGCGCAAATTGTCGCTGCGTCTGGTCGCGGCGTATCCCAATGTTTCGACGGTGAAACCGATGCCGGAAATGCTGGAACAGATGTTCGCCGCCATTGGTGTCGATATCGACCTTATCGAGGTCGATGACAGCGGCGTATACGGCTCGACCTATCTCGATACGGGCGAGGCGGATTTGTATATGGAGTTCGCGTCGAACAACAACACCGACCCGACCTATCTGCTGTACAATCTGTTCACCTCGACCACGGCATGGGGTGGCTACAAATTCACCGCCCCCGGCCCCCATGTGGATGAGATGCTCAAAATGGCCCGCAGCGCACAGACCCGTGACGAGGTGATCGACCTGGTCCGCCAGGCGCACCGTGCCATTGTGCAAGACGATCTGGCGGCCATTCCGATCCTGATGGTTCCGAATTTCACGCTGTCGCGCCCTGGCGTGAACGTGCCGATGTCGGAATATGCGGACTGGATCGACTATGGTCGTGTGACGTTCACCGATTAACACGTCCCAGGCCATATGACGGAGCCCCTTTCCGGGCTCCGTCTTGCCGGACAGATCCATGTTGCGTTTCATCCTCATCCGCCTTGCCGCCGCGCTGCCCACCCTTTTGGGGATGAGCTTTGTCGCCTTTGCCATCGTCGCGCTTGCGCCCGGCGATCCGGTGATGATGGAATTGCGCGCCCTGGGGATCGTTCCCAAGCCCGAAGACATTGCCGCGCTTCAGGCGCAATACGGGCTGGATAAACCATTTTTCCCGCGGTACCTCGACTGGCTATCGCGTGCGCTGCGCCTTGATTTCGGAACCTCCGTCGCCACGGGGCGCAGCGTGATGTCCGAGATCGCCCTACACCTGCCCGCAACCCTGGCGCTGGCGATCAGTTCGCTGATCGGCGCGGTGGCGATTTCACTGACGCTGGGGACCTTCGCTGTGGCGGCGGGGCGGGTTGCCGGTACGGGTCTGCGAGGGATCACTATCTTGCTGGTTTCGGTGCCGTCCTTTTGGCTCGCTTTGCTGCTGATCTATGTCTTTGTGCTTGACCTCGGCTGGGCCCGGCTTGTCGGGGATGGTGCGCTTGGCGATCTGGTTCTGCCCGCCCTGACGCTCAGCCTGGGTGCGGGCGCGGCGCTGGGGCGGGTCGTGTTTGAACGCATCCGCGCCGAGATGAGCGAGGACCACGTGCGCCTGGCCATCGCCAAGGGGCTGAGTCCCGCCCGTATTCTGATCGGCCATATAGCACCGCGCATCATCGGCCCGCTTGCCACCGCCTGGGCCAATACCTTTGGCGGGCTGCTGGGCGGGGCCGTCATCGTCGAAAGCATCTTTGGCTGGCCCGG
>DFBF01000084.1:0-448 GCA_002367285.1 Rhodobacteraceae bacterium UBA3087
GCGCTTCGAACGGGGGCGCTTCGATCTGGACGGATGGTGTTTGAGCTTGCGTCATGGATCAGCCGTTTCAAGATAGCTCTGCCACAGGTCCAGCACCATGCAATCGCCCGTGTCTTCGGCGTCGCCATCCCACAGGGTTTGCGCAGTGAATTCGACCGCATACAGCGGCTCAGGTGACTCGCCCAGAAAAGGCGCGTTGCTGTCGGGCAGGACATGGCTGTCATGGTACAGTTTCACCGTGCCGATCCGCCCCATCGCATAGGCAGGCAGGCGCGTGTGCCCACCCGGCTTGCGCTGGTTCGGATTATAGGACGCCGTGCGCACCCGGTCGCCGCCCCTGAACAGGGCCGCAGGGCCACCTGCGCGCGTATAGGGCACGACCTTGCGTTGAGAGGCCAGAACATCTGCCGCGCGCAGGGCCGTGTCGCACAGCCTGGCTGGGGCGGCG
>DFBF01000084.1:575-4060 GCA_002367285.1 Rhodobacteraceae bacterium UBA3087
GCGCATAATCACGTGGCACCAAAGCCTCGCGCGCATGGCGTCCGGCGTCGATGTTCCAGGCGCCCAGCGCACCACAGGCCAGCGTGGTCGCCAATGCCTTGGCCTGCCAGTCACTGTGGAACACCTGGCTGTCGTCCTTTTCGGGGATCAGACCGTCGCCGAACCGCCCCCCATGTCGTGAATGCGGCTCATGGCGCGTCACCGGGCGGGGTGGCCAATGCGGTGCCGATCATGCTGTTGCGGCTGACCAGATCGGCCAGCGCCTCCGCGCTCCAGCCTTCGGTGCCGGCGGGGCGCATGGGCAGGACCAGATACCGGACCTCGGCGGTGCTGTCCCAGACACGCACCTTTTGGTCGGGCAGCAATGCCACGCCGAATTCGTCCAGAACCGCACGAGGTTCGCGCACCGCGCGGCTGCGATAGGCGTCGGATTTGTACCAGCTGGGCGGGATGCCCAGGGTCGCCCATGGGTAACAGTTGCACAGGGTGCAGACGACCATGTTGTGCTGATCTGGCGTGTTTTCGACCGCGACCATGTGTTCGTTTTGCCGGCCATGAAACCCCATCCGGGCAATCGTTTCAGTGCCATCCGCAAACAGCTGCGCCTTGAACTCGGCGTCTGCCCAGGCCCGTGCCACGACCCGCGCGCCATTGCGCGGCCCAATCTTGTTTTCATAGGTGTCGATCAAGGCGTTCAGGGCTGCCGGATCGACCAGGCTCTTTTCGACCAGAATGCTCTCCAACGCGCGGACCCGCAATTCGGGGTCGGATGGCAACAGGCTGTGGGGATGATCATGGTCGTGGTGATCGTGGGGCATGGCGTGGCTCACTATGCAAGGGGTGCGCAAATACGGCCACAGCCCAATGGGCGAGACAATGAATTGGTCTGGGGATTGCCCTGCGCCGCGCCGCAAGCTATCCCGGCGTCATGCCGCGTTATGCTTTTAAAATCGAATACGATGGCCATCCCTTTGCCGGGTGGCAACGTCAGCCGGACCAGCCCTCGGTCCAGCAAACCATGGAAAATGCCCTGCGCAAGCTGGACAAATCTTTTACAACGCTGACCGCTGCGGGGCGCACCGACGCGGGCGTTCATGCCACCGCGCAGGTTGCCCATGCGGACCTGGAGCGCGACTGGGACCCCTATCGCCTGTTGCAGGCCGTGAATTACCACCTGAAACCCAACCCTATCGCGGTGCTGGCCTGCGCCCCGGTCAGCGATGATTTCCACGCGCGGTTTTCAGCAACCGAGCGGCGGTACATGTTCCGCATTGTGAACCGCCGCGCCCCCTTGACCCACGACCGGGGGTTGGCCTGGTCCGTCGGACGCGTCCTGGATCTGGACGCGATGCGCGAGGCCGCTGCGCATCTGGTCGGGCATCACGATTTCACCACGTTCCGGTCGACATATTGTCAGGCCGCCAGCCCGATGAAAACGCTGGATGAACTGCGCATTGACCCCCATGACATCCCCTATGGCATCGAATACCGGTTCCATATCCGCGCGCGGTCCTTCCTGCACAATCAGGTGCGCAGCTTTGTCGGGTCGCTGGAACAGGTCGGTGGCGGCACCTGGATGCCCGACGACATGCGCAAAGCGCTCGAGGCCCGCAGCCGCGAAGCCTGCGGCCCGGTGTGCCCACCCTATGGGCTGTACCTGGATGACGTGACCTATAAGGACGGCGACCCGTTTGCGGATTGGGTCACACAATGATCGGGGCCATAGCCGGGGATGTCATTGGCGCGGTCTATGAACATGCCAATGTGCGTTCGACATCCTTCGATCTGTTTTCCAAGGCCTGAGCCTTGGATGAGACCCGCGGCCCCTATCACAGTTTCGGCAATGGGTCGGCGATGCGCGTGTCTGCGGTTGCCTATGTGGCGCGTTCTTCGGGCGACGCCCTAGAACTCGCGGCACAAAGCGCGGCCGTGACGCACAATCATCCCAAGGGGATCGAAGGCGCACAAGCCATTGCACTGGCCACATTCCTGGCCCGACAGGGGGCTGACAAAGACGGCATCTTACGCGCCGTGACGGATCACACGAGCTATGACCTGGCATTTGATCTGGATGACATTCGCCAGACCTATACGTTTGATGCCACCTGTCAGGGGTCCGTGCCCCAGACCTTGGTTGCATTCCGCGAAGGGGTGGATTTCGAAGACACCCTGCGCCGCGCCATATCCATTGGCGGCGACAGTGACACGGTCGCCTGCATGGCGGGGGCTATTGCAGGCCCGTTTCACGGCGTCCCTCAAGGCATCAACCACGACGTCCGGGCCCGCCTGGATGAACGTCTGAACGGTGTGTTATCCCTGTTCGACCAAAAGTTCATCGACCGCTGAGCCCCTGCCGAACGGCACCCGCTTTCTGCTGACGGACACCCTCGTTTTGCGCCAGCTGCGGGCAACAAATTCAGGTATACGGTAGTGTCGGAAACGTCCTCGTCCGGTTTTTCGCCCCCTTTGGCACCCCTGTTCAGCTGGGGAATTTCGGCATCACGCTGGCGTTTCTGAACCAGCTGTTGGCGATCTTCAACCTATTACCAGTCATGCCGCGGGATGGCGGGGGCGGCTGCACCTGACCCTCATGCCCCCCGCAGCGCGACCAGGCTGGCAGGTGGTATTGGCCTGGCCATGCGCGTGTTGTGGGCTTCGTTCTGATGGGCTTCGTGCTGTTCTTTTTTCCGTCCTTCAAGCCAAATTTGCAGATGTGGTGGCAATAAGGCGACAATAGCCGGAGATTCGGTTAAGAGCCGTGGATACGTGCAGATTTTATGACCACTCCTGCACCGACCCTATGACTTTCCTCATCGTATTTTGGCTTTGGGGAAACACAATGAAAACCATCATTATTGCCGCGGCGCTTGCCGTGCCTGGCGTCGCCTTTGCCGGCAACCTGGAACCTGCACCCCAACCAGTCCCGATCGACCCGCCGGCGGTGTATGACTGGAGCGGTGCATATGTCGGTGCCTTCTTCGGCTTGGAAGATACTGCGGCCGACCTGACGGATCTTGACGGGGTTTCTGGTGGAAACTTCCTGATTCAGGACATTGATGCAGATGGCGTGGTCCTTGGCGCCATGGCGGGCCATAATTGGCAACGCGGGAATTTTGTGTTCGGTATCGAAGTTGACTACACTGCCAATGGGGGGTCAGGCAGCTCGGACCTTGATATCGTCAACCTGGATGAAACCATTGAATGGAAGACCAACTGGTCCGCCAGCCTGCGGGCCCGGTTCGGTGTCGCCAAGGATCGCACGCTGTTTTACGGAACCGCAGGTGTTGCAACCTCGGATGTCACCTTTGGGTATTTGAATATGGACGGAAGCGGAACCGTGGTCGAAGGTGATGACCGGATCACTGATCGGATCAATGGCATTACGCTGGGCGCCGGAATTGAGCACGCAAAGACCGACAGGCTGATCCTGCGTGGCGAAGTGCTCTACACCGACTACTCGTCGTTCCGGGAGGAGCTGACATCCG
>DFBF01000084.1:4163-14904 GCA_002367285.1 Rhodobacteraceae bacterium UBA3087
GGCCGGGTGATGGCTGGGGCCATTGCGGCCCCTGCCTGACACCAAGCACAGCGACTTGGTCAAAGCAGCCCCGGCCTCACAGGTCAAAATCCCCAAACCAAGCCTTTTACCGCTCTGGCCCTTGGCCTATGATGCACACCCAGAGCAATAAAAAGAGCAGCCCGCATGAACGACCTCCTGACCGGTTCCGGCCCGGACGAATACGACGCCTCCTCCATCGAAGTGTTGGAGGACATGGAGCACGTGCGCCTGCGCCCCGGCATGTATATCGGCGGCAAGGACGACCGCGCGCTGCACCATATGGTGGCGGAAATCATCGACAACTCGATGGACGAGGCCGTCGCCGGTCACGCCACCTGGATCGAGGTCGAGCTGCATGAAAACGGCCATGTGTCCGTGCGCGACAACGGGCGGGGCATTCCCACCGGTGCCCACCCCAAGGACCCGTCGAAATCGGCGTTGGAGATCATCTTTTGCACCCTGAACGCGGGTGGCAAATTCTCAGGCGACAGTTACGAGACCTCGGGCGGTTTGCACGGCGTCGGTTCGTCCGTCGTGAACGCGCTGTCGGACCATCTGCGGGTCGAAGTGGCGCGCAACAAGGAACTCTTTGCAATGGAGTTCTCGCGCGGTGTGCCGCAGGGCAAGCTGGAGAAGATCGGTGCCGCCCCGAACCGGCGCGGCACGGCGGTGACCTTTCACCCCGACCCCGAAATCTTCGGCTCGCTGAAACTGAAACCCGCGCGTCTGTTCAAAATGGCGCGGTCAAAAGCCTATCTGTTTTCGGGCGTCGAAATCCGCTGGAAAACCGCGATCAATGACGGCGACACGCCGCTTGAGGCCAAGTTCCATTTTCCCGGTGGCTTGGCGGATTACCTGTCCGAAGTCATCGGTGGCGCGACGACCTATTCCGAAAAACCGTTCGCTGGCACCGTGTCGTTTGAGAAGTTCAACAGCCCCGGCAAGGTCGAATGGGCAATCAACTGGACCCCGGCGCGCGACGGATTCATCCACTCCTATTGCAACACCGTGCCCACCCCCGAAGGCGGCACCCACGAGGCCGGGTTCTGGGCCGCGATCCTGAAGGGGATCAAGGCCTATGGCGAACTGGTCAACAACAAGAAAGCCGCCCAGATCACCCGCGAGGACCTGACCACAGGCGCGGGCGCTTTGGTGTCCTGTTTCATCCGCGAGCCGGAGTTTGTCGGCCAGACCAAGGACCGTCTGGCGACGACCGAAGCCCAGCGCATGGTCGAAAACTCGGTCCGGGACCATTTCGACAACTGGCTGGCGGCGGACACGAAATCCGCTGGTGCAATCCTCGATTTTCTGGTGCTACGCGCCGAAGAACGGTTGCGGCGCAAGCAGGAGAAAGAGACCCAGCGCAAGACCGCGACCAAGAAGCTGCGCCTGCCCGGCAAGCTGACCGATTGTTCGGCGACCAACCGCGACGGGACCGAGCTGTTCATCGTCGAAGGCGACAGCGCGGGCGGGTCGGCCAAGATGGCCCGCAACCGCAAAAACCAGGCGCTGTTGCCCCTGCGCGGCAAGATCCTGAACGTGCTGGGGGCGGCCAGCTCGAAACTGGGCTCAAACGCCGAAATTTCGGATCTGACCCAGGCGTTGGGTGTTGGGCTGGGCACGAAATTCAACGTCGACGACCTGCGCTATGACAAGATCATCATCATGACCGACGCCGACGTCGACGGCGCCCATATCGCAGCGCTGTTGATGACGTTCTTCTTCACGCAAATGCGCCCAATGATCGACGCGGGCCACCTGTACCTGGCCTGCCCCCCATTGTTCCGCCTGACCCAAGGCGCGAAACGGGTCTATTGCATCGACGAGGCCGAGCGTGACGAATGGATGGAAAAGGGTCTGGGCGGCAAGGGCAAGATTGATGTGTCCCGCTTCAAGGGTCTGGGTGAAATGGACGCGAAAGACCTGAAAGAAACCACGATGGATCCGGGATCACGCACCTTGATCCGCGTGACGATTGACGAGGACGAACCGGGTGAAACAGGTGATCTAGTCGAACGTCTGATGGGCAAGAAGCCCGAGAAACGGTTTGAATACATCCAGGAAAACGCGCGATTTGTGGTGGAGTTGGATGTTTGAGGGGTGCTACTCGGGGAACCGCGACTCAAGCTCTTTCTGAACCGTGAGTTGCATGACAGCCATCCGAAAACCTGTGTCTGGATCGGTGGGGATGTCCATTAAGCCTTGAAGGCTATTGCTCACCTCCTGCAAGCCTGCAGCCATTTTGCGGGCCTCGACAACGATTGGGGCCATTTCCAATTGGGCTGTCATCCCGTAGGTAGCGGAGAAAACGAGCTCTGCGTGATGCATCCCCACCTCAAATTCTGGATTACCCTTGGATACCTCCAACTGATCCAACAGTCGTTCGAAGGGAACCTGCTCCGTCTCATCAAGGACAGAGTTGAAACCTGCGAACATGTATTCCCCGACCTTTTTTGGGTTCCAGTTTCGTCCATTGCAAACTGCGACTCGAAACAGCTGCAGCAGACCCATCGTAAATCCTGCAAGGTAGGGGTCTTGTAGTAAGCTCGCCTTTGCATGAAAGCCTTGCCCGAGTTCATAGAGAGACGTTTTCATCGAAACTGATGCAAACGTGTTTCTTACTGCTGTCCCGGCCTCAATGCCCTTTCGCTTATGCCCTCCAAACATATTCGCTGTTCCTTTCAAATGATACGGTTCCAAGATGACATTCAACGCTGGAGAAAGTAAAGCGTGGGAGTTGCGGCTAAAGGCAGCGCCCAACTTATGGTGAATTCCGCTACGGTGGAATGGAGCAAAGTGGCGCCCCCAAACAAGGCACCCTTCAAGCGTCAGCGTAGAAGTCACTTCCGGAGCCGCGCAGCGGCGACGCGCCCGACCCTCCCCCCGGGAGGGCGCATTGCGGCGTTTCACCAGGAACAGGTGTTTCGAGCCTATCGAGGACATCACCCGGAACAACCTTCGGGACAGCGCCCACCCAGGGTCGGGCGCGTCGCCGCTGCTTCCGTTGTGACAGGGTAAGGTGGGGGTTAGCCTTGGAGCGATTCCAAATAACTCGCCAGCATCAGCAACGCGCTTGGTGTGGGTGTGGGCACGCCGTTCGGGTCGGTCCAGACCTCGCGTTCGCCCTCTAACAGCACGCCGAATTCGGGCATGGGGCCGTGGGTGTCGTCGCGCGCATAACCGTCGATGGTGGACATGACGTATGCCGTAGGGAAGGTGCCGCTGTGGCGTTTTGCCAGGCCCGTCAGGTCCGGCGCAGCAGGCAGACCGCCACCCTTGGCGTCCGCGCCGTGGCAGACGGCGCAGTTGGCGGCGAACAGGTCTTGCCCCGTCTGGGGCGGCATTTCGCAGGCGGTCAGGCCCAGCACGGCGATTAATGGCAGGATGCTTCTCATGGGGTCTCTCCTGTGCGAATTTCTTGTTCGGACACCACGCCGCCGTCCATGCGCAGCACGCGGTCCATGCGCGCCGCCAGCTCCATGTTGTGGGTGGCGATCAGTGCGGACAGGCCGGTTTCGCGCACCAGCTCCATCAGGGCCGCGAACACTGTGTCCGAGGTTTCGGGGTCGAGGTTTCCGGTGGGTTCATCCGCCAGCAACAGCGCGGGGCGGTTGGCCAACGCGCGGCAAAAGGCGACGCGTTGTTGTTCGCCGCCTGACAGTTCGGCCGGGCGGTGGCTGGCGCGGTCCGCGATGCCGACGCGGGCCAGCAGATCACGGGCGCGGGTCTGGGCCGCCCCTGGCGCGACACCATTGGCCAACTGCGGCAGGACAATGTTTTCCTCGGCGGAAAATTCCGGCAGCAGGTGGTGGAACTGATAAATAAAGCCGACCTGTTCGCGCCGGACCTCGGTGCGTTTTCGGTCGGACAGCGCGGACATGTCGCGCCCGGCGATATTCACCTGGCCAGTGTCCGGCGTGTCCAGCAGGCCCGCGATGTGCAGCAGGGTGGATTTGCCCGCGCCTGAGGGGGCGACCAGAGCGACGACCTCGCCGCGTGCAATGGTCAAAGACGCCCCGCGCAGCACGTTGACTTCGCCCGGCGTGCCGGGGTTATAGACCTTGGTCAGGTCGTCAAGTTTCAGGACAGGATCACTCATAACGCAGCGCCTCGACCGGGTTCATCCGGGCCGCACGGCGCGCCGGAAAGATGGTAACGATGAAGGACAGCGACAGCGACAGCGACACCGCCGACACCACATCCCAAAGCTCCAGTTTTGCCGGCAGGCGATAGATACCGCGAATGGACGGGTCCCAAACGCCGCCGCCGGACAGGTAGTTCACGAGGCTGAAAATCTGGTCGATATAGACCGCAAACAGGCAGCCCAGGGCGACACCCGCAATGGTGCCAACCAGCCCCGTCATCGACCCGCACAGAAAGAACACGCGCAGGACCGAGCCTTCGGTCAGGCCCATGGTGCGCAGAATGCCAATGTCGCGGCCTTTGTTTTTCACCAGCATGATCAGGCCGGAAATGATGTTCATGGACGCGATCAGAACCAGGATCGACAGGATGATGAACATCACGTTGTCTTCCATGTCCAGCGCGCGCAAAAACGCACCCGATCGGTCGCGCCAGGTCCAGACGGTGGCCAGCGGGCTGGCGGTCTGCATGATCGGCATCAGCAGCTTGTCGATGCCTTCGGGGTCGGCGACCATGACCTCGATTTCATCGGCCACACCTTCGCGGTTGAAAAAGCTCTGCGCCTCGGCGAAGGGCAGATAGACGCGGGTGCGATCGATATCCCAGCGCCCGGCGGTAAAGATATAGGTCACGTCATAGGCATTGACGCGCGGGCTGGTGCCAAAGGCGGTTTTCACGCCGTTGGGCGAGATGATCTTGATCTTATCGCCAACCGTCACGCCCAGCGCTTGGGCCACGCCGGACCCAATGGCGATGCCGTCGTTGAAATTGCGGATGTCACCCACTGCGGCCTCGGGTTCGGCGACGCGGGGGATGGTCAGCAGGTCCTCGTACGCAATGCCAAAGACCTCGACCCCGACGTTGGTCTGCACCTTGTTGGCCATGACCTGACCTTTGATCAGGGGGGCTGCGCGGGTCACGCCGGGCACGGTGGCGATGCGATCTGCCCAGGCCTGAAAATCGGGAATGGTGCGCGCAGTCGCCCCGGTTTCGGTCACATAGGTTTGCGAATAGACCGTCACATGGGCGTTTGCGCCCAGGATCGTGTCGACAAATTCATCGCGAAATCCGGTGCGCACCGCCAGCGTGATAATCAGCGCGGCGACGGCCAGCGTGATGCCGATCAGGCTGATCCAGGTCATCGTGCTGACACCGCCTTCGGCCTTGCGCGCGCGCAGGTATCGCCAGGCGATCATCCACTCAAACCGGGAAAAGGGGGCTGTGCTCTGGGCCAATGTCTGCTCCTTGCCTCTGAAGCGTTTGGGCGAACATCCGCAAGGTGGAGGTTCAGTAAAACGCCCACAACGGCGCATTGTTTTACAGTGTTTACCGCACTCCCTGCATCGCAGGAACGGTGAAACGCACTTATGGGCAAAATGAGGGCTGGGGCCGGGAAGGTCAAGGCAAAGGGCGGTTGTGGCAGCAAGATCGGCGGGGTAGCGTCCGGCAACGGGAGAGGGTCATGACCATGCTGGACAAGCTGCGCGAAATTGTTGGCGAAACACAGGTTTTGGAAGGCGCGGATACCGCCGCCTGGCAGTCCGACTGGATTGGCAAATACAAAGGCCTGCCCTTGGCGGTCGTGCGTCCTGGGTCCACGGATGAGGTCAGCCGTATCATGGCGTGGGCCCATGACACCGGCACGCCGGTCGTGCCTGTGGGTGGCAACACGGGGCTTTCGGGCGGCACCTATGCCGACGGGGCTTTGGTGCTGTCGCTCGCACGGATGAATGCGATCCGCGAGCTGCGCACAGAGGCCCGCATTGCGATCGTCGAAGCTGGCGTGGTCCTGTCGACCTTGCATGAGGCCGCCGAGGCCGAAGGGCTGGTGTTCCCGATGTCTTTCGGTGCCAAAGGCTCGTGCATGATTGGCGGAATGTTGGCGACCAACGCGGGGGGCTCGAATGTCGTGCGATACGGCAATACCCGCGCTTTGTGCCTGGGGCTTGAGGTCGTTTTGCCCGATGGCGAGGTGCTGGAGCTGATGAGCGAATTGCACAAGGACAACTCAGGCTATGACCTGAAGGATCTGTTCATTGGCGCCGAGGGCACCTTGGGCGTGATCACCGGGGCCGTGTTGAAACTGGCGCCCAAGCCGCGCGCCTATGCCACCGCCATGGTGGCCGCGCCGGCACTGGCCGATGCATTGGTGTTGCTCAACCGGTTGCAAGAGGCCACCGGCGGCGCGGTCGAGGCGTTTGAATACATGCCCGCCGCCTATGTCGACGCTCATATGGCCAAGATCGCCGGGGCCCGCGCGCCGTTCGCGACGCGGCACGAGGTGAATATCCTGGTCGAAGTCGGCGCAACCGCTGCGCGGGATGCGGCTCTGGGGGAAGACGGATCTGTCCCCATTGTGGGATACCTGGAGGAGGTTCTGGCCGGGCTGATGGAAGACGGCGCGGTTCTGGACGCGGTCATTGCACAGAACGACGCGCAGCGGGCGGAAATGTGGGAACGGCGCGAGGCCGCCGCCGAGGTGACGCTGGATCGCCAGCCCCTGGTCAACAACGACATCGCCGTGCCACTGGACAAGGTCGCTGTGTTTTTAGAGCGTATGGCCGAGGTGCTGCCGCAGGTGGACGCAGGCGCCGAAAGCCTTTGTGTCGCGCATCTGGGCGACGGCAATATCCATTATGCGGTGGTCCCCACAGATGCAGATCTGATTGATCCGGTGATGGAAGCGGTCGAAGATGTAGTGCAGGATCTGGGGGGATCATTTTCCGCGGAACACGGCATTGGCCTGTCAAAGAAGCCGTCGATGGCGCGCCGCAAGGATGCCGTGGCGTTGCGGGTGATGGGGCAGATCAAGGCGGCATTGGACCCCAAGAGGATCATGAACCCAGGCAAGGTCTTGCCCTGAGGCTTTGGCTCCGCCCCCACGTTGTGCCCGCTGCGCGGACACGCCTTTGAGGTCGGGGCGGGTGCCGCGCTGGCGCGCGGCGTCGCTGCGCTCCAGTTTTCTGGCCTCCGGCGGGGATATTTAGGGCAAGAGGAAAAGGACGCTGCGGTCAGGAGCACCTGGAGGATAGGACGCACCCGCGCTTTTCACTTGTGAAAAGCGCCACGCCCAACCAGCGGCGACGCCGTCAGGCGTCAAGGCTGGGCGGGAGTGCCGTCGGTTGGGTTATTTCCAGTCGAAGAAGCCGTCGCCCGCGCGGGCCAGAAGCCGTTCAGCCAGGGTGCGGCCAAGGGCTGCGCCATCCGCAATAGGGCCGCTGATCTTATCGTCCAGTGCTTCGCTGCCATCGGTGCGCAGGATTTCGCCACGCAGATGCAGCGTGTCGCCGTCCAGCGTCGCAAGTCCCGCAATCGGGGTTTCGCAAGACCCATCCAGCGCGCCCAGAAAGGCGCGTTCGGCGGCCAAGCGTTGGCCGGTCGGGGTGTCGTGGATCGCCGCCAGCATCTGTTCCACGCGCGCGTCATCTGTGCGCCGTTCGATGCCGATGGCCCCTTGGGCGACCGCATTCAGCATCGCCTCGGTCGGGATAGCGGTTGCGGGCACGTCGTCCATGTTCATTCGGTTCAACCCGGCCTGGGCCAGAAACGTCGCCTCGGCCACGCCATCGCCCAGTTTCTTCAGCCGGGTCTGCACATTGCCGCGGAATTCCACGATGGTCAGGTCCGGGCGATGGTTCAGCAGTTGGGCCTTGCGGCGCAGCGACGAGGTGCCAACCACGGCGCCCTGCGGCAGGTCGGCGATGGAATTGTATTTCAGCGACACGAACGCATCGCGCGGGTCCTCGCGCGGTAGGTATGTGTCCAGCACCAGCCCGTCAGGCTGTTCGACCGGCATGTCCTTCATCGAATGCACCGCGATGTCGATCGAACGATCCAGCATCGCCTCTTCGATCTCTTTGGTGAACAGGCCCTTGTTGCCGATTTCTTTCAGCGGACGGTCCGCGTCGATCAGCGTGCGATCATCGCCCGTTGTCTTGATCACCACGATCTCGAACGCGGCCTTGGGCAGGTCGAACGCCGCCATCAGACGGCGGCGCGTTTCATGCGCCTGGGCCAAGGCCAACGGAGAGCCACGGGTGCCAATTTTCAGCGGTTCGGCGGGGGTCGGATGCGTAAGTGTCATGCCCCCATTTAGACGCGACAAAAGAGCCTGTCCATGACCATCATCAAGAGCGCGACCTTGACAACACGCTACGCCTGCCGCACCACGCCTTTGAAACGCGATAAGGATACCCCGATGACAAAGACCATCTTGCGCGCCCTTGCGGGTGAAACGCTGCCCACCCCGCCGATCTGGATGATGCGTCAGGCCGGGCGTTACCTGCCCGAATACCGCGCCACGCGCGCGCAGGCCGGGGATTTCCTGTCACTGTGTTACAACCCTGAACTGGCCGCCGAGGTCACGTTGCAACCGATCCGCCGCTATGGTTTTGACGCCGCGATCCTGTTTGCCGATATCCTGTTGCTGCCCCAGGCGCTGGGGGCTGACCTGTGGTTCGTCACCGGCGAAGGCCCGCGCCTGTCGACCATCACCGGAGCCGATGATCTGGCCAAGCTGAAACCCGTCGCTGATATCGACGAGGTTCTGTCACCGATCTATGAGACCGTGAAAATCCTGTCACGCGAACTGCCGCCTGAGACCACGCTGATCGGTTTTGCCGGAGCGCCCTGGACCGTCGCGACATACATGATCGCAGGCCGTGGCACCAAGGACCAAGGCCCCGCGCACGCGCTGATGCAGGAACACCCTGAGGTGTTTGACGCCCTGATGGCGCGCATCACCGAAGGCACGATCGAATACCTGTCCAAACAGATCGACGCGGGCGCCGAAGTGGTCAAAATCTTTGACAGCTGGGCCGGATCGCTGAAAGGCGAGGCGTTCACCAAATACGCGTTAGAGCCCACGAAACAAATCATCGCCGCGTTGAAAGCCCGCCACCCGAACACCCCGATCATCGCGTTTCCGCGTGAAGCGGGCGACGGCTATATCGGCTTTGCCAAGGCCACCGGCGCGGATTGCGTTGCGCTGGACAATTCGGTGTCCGCCGAGTGGGCGGCGGCGAATGTGCAGGTCGATGGCTGCGTCCAAGGCAACCTGGCCTCAAGCCACATGGTGACAGGCGGACAGGCCCTGACGGATGAAACCAAACGCATCTGCAAAGCCCTGTCGGGCGGCCCGCATATCTTCAACCTGGGCCATGGCATCACACCAGATGCGGACCCCGACAACGTGCAACGCATGATCGACGCGGTGCGCGAGGGCTGACCCCATACGCTGACCCTCCGCCAGCTTGTTTGAGATCAAAGCGACCCACACGCATAGGGTTAACGTGCCTTCCATTATTCTAGTTAATGGGAGGCCAGAATGGCTGCTATCAATTTTACGGCTGTCTATGACGACAACGTCAAAATTTCGGATGCGATTACGACAGATCACTTTGGGCTGAACCTGAGCTTTGCCTGGAACCACATTGGAAGTGGCTGGAAGAAGTTCGATGACATCGCCAAGGAACTGTCCACAGACGTCAACGAAAACTCCTATGGCACCCAGAGCGTGCGCTGGCCCGGTGGGGCTGATGGCGAACGCTTTATCCTGCCGCAAAAGGACGCCCAGGGTGTGGTGTTCTGGGAACTCGACAATGTTGACCGGATCAATGATGACGGCAGCACGAATGACACCCAGGCCTTATCCGCGTTTCTTCAATGGTGCGCCGACACGGGCACCAAACCCACCATTCAGATCCCAACCGCCGTATTTGGTGAGATTGGCTCATGGGCGTACGATACGGTAACCGGCGAAACCGAATGGGCCGAAACAGCTTGAGCAAAGATCATCGGCACAGACGGGCTCCTTGACCGGTCGGATCCCAATTACGCTGATTTCAAAGCTGCGGTTTACAATTATGTATANNGGCGGCGACATTCATATCGAAGCCTTTGAAATTGGTAATGAATATGCCAGTTTCTTCAACTCCAAGACCTATGGCAGGTTGGCCGCGGAAATTGCGATCATCACGGAAGAGGCCATCAAGGATTTCAACGCCGCAAACGCCGGATATGACGCAAGCAATTCCCCCAAAATCCTTGTTCAAATTCGCTCGAGCCTGAGCAACGGCGCGGGATCAACGCCGCTCAGCCCTGAGGATATGGAAAACCGTACCGACACTGTTATCGCGGAATTCACCAATACGATGGACCCTAATGACGCTACTGCCAGCGCCTTGGAATATGTCGATGGGGTCGTGTCGCATTACTATTTCCGCCATGGCGAAATCATCGACGATGAGAATGGCAGCGGCGGCATCGAGCAATCCTATGACACGATCTCGGACCGGTTCGATGATATAACAAAGCTTGTCAAAGCCTGGGAGGACGCCCGCCAAGCCGCAGGCATGGCGGATTACAAGGTCGACTGGTACGTGACAGAATGGAACGTGGGTGCGAAAACCCTTTTGGATCAGAGCGACCCGGACTGGGAAGATCAGGCGAATTACGGTATGAAACAGATTGCCGTGCTGCTCGAGATTTTCAGCTCGATGGTCGCAGGTGGGGTCGACAATGCGTTCATCTGGAGTTCTCAAAACCATGGCACATCCGTCGGAGAACAGGATGGGAC
>DFBF01000143.1:0-2933 GCA_002367285.1 Rhodobacteraceae bacterium UBA3087
TCAACCAGATGGGCGACCAGATCGCCCTCGACCTTGGACGGATTCACGAAATCGGTCATGCCGAACCGGGTCGCCATTTCGATCTTGGACGGGTTCAGGTCGACGCCGACGATCTGGTCAGCACCTGCCAGGCGCAGGCCCTGAATCACGTTCAGGCCGATGCCGCCCAGGCCAAACACGATGGCGCGGCTGCCGATTTCGACCTTGGCGGTGTTGATCACCGCGCCGATGCCGGTTGTGACGCCACAGCCGATGTAACAGACCTTGTCGAACGGCGCGTCCTTGCGGATCTTTGCCAGCGCGATTTCCGGCACGACCGTGTGGTTGGCAAAGGTCGAACAGCCCATATAGTGCAGGATCGGTGTGCCATCCAGCATGCTAAAGCGGCTGGTTCCGTCAGGCATCAGACCCTGGCCCTGGGTGCCACGGATCGACTGGCACAGGTTGGTTTTCGGGTTCAGACAGTATTCGCATTCGCGACATTCGGGCGTGTACAGCGGGATCACGTGATCCC
This sequence comes from Rhodobacteraceae bacterium UBA3087, assembly GCA_002367285.1. Taxonomy (GTDB): domain Bacteria; phylum Pseudomonadota; class Alphaproteobacteria; order Rhodobacterales; family Rhodobacteraceae; genus Aliiroseovarius_A. The sequence continues at coordinate 515 of DFBF01000143.1, forward strand.
CCACTTCCAGGCTGGTGACGCCCGGGCCGACTTCGATCACCACACCGGCGCCTTCATGGCCCAGAATGGCGGGAAACAGCCCCTCAGGGTCGGCCCCCGAGCGGGTGAATTCGTCGGTGTGACACAGGCCGGTGGCCTTGATTTCAACCAGGACCTCGCCGTGTTTCGGCCCTTCCAGGTTCACCTCCATGATTTCCAACGGTTTGCCGGCCTCAAGGGCAACAGCGGCACGGGTACGCATATCTGGTTTCCTTCACATGTTTCGCCCTATCGTGCGCGAAACCTTGCGCCTTTTCAATACACGCACGACCATGGCTTGCGCATGGGCGACATCAGGGTCCAATTGCGGCCATGAAACACGTTCTTTTTCCGGCTGCCGTCGGGCTGGCCATGGTCGGGCTTGCGGCTTGCCTACCAAACCTCGAAGCCCAGCATCGGGCCCAGCATGATGCCTGCGTTGTCCTGATACCCCATCACCTTGTCGGCCATCCGGTCACGTCGCTTGACGGGGTGGCCCTGCCCGAAATCGTGCAGATCAGCCGTCCCGGCGATCAGGTGCTGACGGATATCAGACCGGGCCGGCTGAATGTTGATTTGGACGAGAACGATCTGATCGAATACCTGTCCTGCGGCTAAGCAGCCCTTGCGTTCTGGCCGGGTTTCAGGCGAGATGGCCTCATGATCCGTTCCATGTTCCTTTTGCCCGGGCTTGTGGCCCTGGCCGCGTGCCAGTCCCCTCTGGCGCCGTCACCATCCGGCCCGATTGACCTGACACCAACTTGTGGGGCGGATCAGTTGCAAGGGCTGATCGGACAGGATGCCGGGATCATTGCCGGTCTGGACATTGACGCGCCGCTGCGCGTGCTGCATCCCGGCATGGCGGTGACGGCGGACTACAGCCCCAATCGGTTGAACATCCTGGTGGATGAAAACGGGTTGATCACACGGGTTTGGTGCGTCTGACGAACGGTGGTCTGACGAACAGCGGTCGGGTAACGGTGGCCTCACAGCGTTCGGCCAGGCGGTTTCTGGCGAAACCTGCCTACTGCTTGACGCGATAGTCCCGGTGGCAGGCCTTGCAGGACCCGGCCAGCGCGCTGACAGTGGGGGGCAGGCTGGCGGGACCCGTGATCGTGACATCCGCCGCAGTTTCCATCGCACGGGCTTTGTCTTCGAAATCCGCCCAGCTGTCCCAGATCGCGGGCAAGGCTTCGGATTTCGGGTCTGTTTCCGGGGCTTTGAACAGGGCGGGCACCTGCCCGGCATGTCCCTTGATCCGGTCCAGCGCGGCCTGGGCGGTGGCGGTGTCGAACGTGACGTCGCCTTTCACCATGCTACCCAGCACTTTCATACCGTCACCGATGCCTTTCATGGCGTCCATCCGGGCCATCACGGCGGGGTTTTGCACCCCACCATGCGCCAGCGCCATGCTGGCGGTCAGGGCCATGGCAAGAAACAGGGGCAGGCGGGGCATAGGCGGTCCTTTCGGGTTTCGCCCAGCCTATCGCCTTTGCCCGGGTGAAAGCATGACAGTTTCGTGAGCAGGGACTCGACTCTCATTTTCACCCAGGGCAATATGAACATATCGTGAACAAACTGTCCTGTCCTTATGCCCGCTGCCCGCCGGATCCTGTCGCTGTGGTTTCCCCGTCTGGGGGCCGAACGCCTGTTGCGCTTGCGGCGGGGCTTGCCGCTTGGGCCGTTCGTGGTGGTGCTGGATCAGGGCAATATGCAGGTCCTGACCTCACTGTCGCACGAGGCTGAACTGGCCGGGCTGACCCCGGGTCAGCCGCTGCGCGACGCGCGCGCCATGTGCCCCGATCTGATCTCGCAAATCACCAACCCGGTGGCCGAGGCCACGTTTCTGACCACCCTGCGCCGCTGGGCAGGCAAGTTTTCACCCTGGGTGGGGGAAGAAGCACCGGCCTCGCTGGTGCTGGACATCACTGGCTGCGCCCACCTGTTTGGCGGCGAGGCCGGGATGCTGGAGGCGGCTGCGCGAGATTGTGCCGGGCTGGGCCTGACCGTGCGCGGCGGCATTGCCGACACGGTGGGCGCGGCCTGGGCGCTGGCGCGGTTCGCCGGGGTCGAGGCCGACAATGCCCATGGCGGCGATGCGATTGACCAAGAGGCGCGCGCGACGCGGTCGCGGGCCGCAAAAGGCAAGCGGCGGGACTGGACCCAGGGCGGGGCTGCGCCGCGCCGCGCGGTGGTGTCGGGCGGCGACCGGATCGCGGCACCGGGCAAAACCCAGGCCGCGCTGGCCCCCTTGCCACTGGCCGCGCTGCGCTTGCCGTCCGATACGGTGGCGGGGCTGAACCGTCTGGGCCTGCGCCGGATCGATGACGTTCTGGGCACGCCCCGCGCCGGGCTGACCCGCCGCTTTGGCCGTGACCTGGTGCGCCGTCTGGATCAGGCG
>DFBF01000143.1:2979-3179 GCA_002367285.1 Rhodobacteraceae bacterium UBA3087
ATCGGGCTGGAGCAGGATATTCTGGCCGGGCTGGATCGGCTGCTGCCACCGCTGTGCGCGCGCCTGAAATCCAAGGGCCGCGGCGCGCGTGTCGTGCGGCTGGAACTGTCGCGGGTCGATCATGGCATGCAGCCGATCGAGGTCGGTCTGGCCCGTCCCGCCATTGACCCCGACCGCATCCGCCCGCTGTTGGCGATGAA
>DFBF01000143.1:3287-7050 GCA_002367285.1 Rhodobacteraceae bacterium UBA3087
CGTCTGGGATTGGAGGCTTTGACCCGCCTGCACCCCGGCGACAGTCATGCGCCGGAAAAGGCAGAGATCACCGTCGCCGCCGCCTGGGCCCCTGCCGCGCGCGACTGGGCCGCGCCATCGCATCCCCGCCCGGCGCTGATCTGGCGCCCTGAACCGGTGATGATCCCGGCCAACCCCATCCTGCCATCCCGCATCCGCTGGCGTGGCCGCGATCTGGACGTGCTGGGCGCCACAGGCCCGGAGCGGGTGGCCGGGGAATGGTGGCTGGAAGACGACGCCTGGCGCACCGGCCTGCGTGATTACTGGGTCGTCGACACCGGCGAAGGCCTGCGCTTGTGGCTATATTACGCCCACGGCGCGGACCTGTCGGCGGGCTGGTTCTGTCAGGGCAGTTTTGGGTGAGGGGAGAGGTTTGTGCCCAAACTGCGGGGCGCTGCGGTTTCACGTATGGTCGCTTGTGGCGGTTCACTGCTGCATTGATGCTGAATGACAATGACCTGCCAATGGTGCAGGCTTCAAATGCGTTATGATCACAGAACGCGGACAAATACTTCTTTCTCAACTTCACACCGCAAACGTCGATGCCGATTTGGTGATGGGCTGCCTTACGGGTTCAAATCTTTTTGAACAATCACTCGCCTTCGAAGGTTTTACCGGTGCGTCCCGCGATGCGATTGTAGCGAAACTTCCGACTGACACAGACATTCCAATGATGCTTTTAGAATACCTTTTGAAATGCGTTTCTGCGGATGCATCAGCAGGTGAAAGAGAGCAAACAGAGGGCTGGTTTCACAGCCGAGGAGAAGCATTTTTCGAGCTTCGCGTGCCTCTGGCGGCCTATTGGGAAAAACACGGGCGCTTGCTGTCAGAAGAACGGTACTTTGCAAGGATTGCTGAATTTTTTAAGGAACGGTCCGACGTGTTCTATAGTGAACTTGTGACGCATACTCTGGGAGCATGGTCGTCGACGGCGCAACCTTACAGAAGCATCATGAAGGGCTGGAAAAGCGACCCCGTCCTCTCCAAGTACGCGGCTGGTGACCTTTCTGCTGATGTCTAAAAGCGGCCATTTCCCGGGTTTTCATGACCGCTCACCCTGTCTGCACAGGCCCTGAAAATCCAAACACCCAACAAGGCGATCACACCATGCCCGGCCCCTTGCCGTACCAGTCGCCCTGTTCGACCCGGATGGCATTGTCCAGCAGGGCGGCAAAGGCGATCGGGTCCTGGGTGCCGCCGTCGCGACCACGGTAATGATAAGGGATGACGACCTTGGGCTGAAAGTCTGCCACTGCGCTGGCGGCGGCCTGGATGTCCATGGTGAAGGGCAGGTTCATGCACAAAAAGGCCAGGTCGATACCCGTCAGCGCGCGCATTTCAGGCGTGTCTTCGGTGTCGGCCGAGACATAGATCCGCGTATCGCCCAGCGTCAGCACATAGCCGTTGTCGCGCCCCTGCGGGTGGTATTTCTGGCGGTCTGGCGTGGTGTTATAGGCGGCAATCGCCTCAATCCCCATGTTGCCAAACCCGGTGGTGTCGCCATTGCCGACCACCTGCGCGCGTGCAGCCAGATCGCTGGCCATCTTGTCCACGGCGCCTTGGTTTGAGATCAGGGTGGTGGTCTGACCCATCACCGCCGCCAGCGTATCATTGTTCAGGTGGTCGCCATGTTCATGGGTGATCAGCACCAGATCGGCGGGGGGCAGGGGGGCGTATTGCGCAGGCGGGCCGACCGGGTCGACATAGACCACACCGACCGTCGTTTCCAGAACCACCGAGGCATGAGACACCGGCGTCACCGTGAGGGCACCGCTGGCGAATTCCAGGCCAGGGCCGTCTGCCGTGGCCATGGCGGGCAGCACCGTGATCGCCCCCGCGGCAGCGCTTGTGTGCAGAAATTGGCGTCGTGACAGCATGTGATCTCTCCCTGTTGCTCTGATCCAACCGGCCAAACCGGGACGGATCAGTTCATTGCGACCAGCATACAGGCTGGGCGCGGGAACGGGGGTCAAGATTCTGTGAAAGGGGGTTAGAGCGCGCGAATGCCGCCCAGCACCATGTCGGTGACCAGATCGGCGTATTCCTCACGCGCGATGCCCTTGCCGGGGCGGTTCCACATGTAAAACCAGTTCAGAATTCCGAAAACGGACATGGTCACGGCGCGCAATTTCTCACCGCTTTCAAAGGCATCTGGCGATTCGGCCACCAGGGCCGCACCCATCATGTCGATCATCCGTCGCTGATGGGACATCAATTCTGCCTGTTGGCCCGGCTCAAGCACCCCCAAAGCGTCCAGTTGCAGTTTGTGTTCCGCATCCGCACCGCGATAGGCCAGCAGGATCGCGCGCACCAAGCCGCGTAACCCGTCGGTTTCCGGGGCGGCTTCGATCTCGGCCACCAGTGCGGACAGGTGGGTGTCAAGAATGTCAAACAACAGCGCCTCTTTGCTGTCATAATAGTGGTAAATCAAGGCCTTGGAGACGCCACAGCTTTTCGCCGCCCCCGTCATGGAGGCGCGATCAAAGCCGTGTTCGGCGAAATAAGCGGCCGCCCCCTTGCGCAGGGCGGTCCGTTTTTCTTCGTGGTCGCGTGCAATCCCGCGCGGCATACCTCTACTCCTTGACCCTATTCCTTGGGGCGATTGTCGACGATCCTTACAGCCTTGCCTTGGCTACGCTCAACCCCACCGGTTTCGGTGACGTTCACTTTGACCGTGACGCCGACGTGGGATTTCACCAGGCCCTTCAGCTTGTGGGCGGCTTCGGTGTGGATGTCCACCGACACGCCTTCGGCCAATTCCACATGAACCATCATTTCGTCCATCCGACCGGGGCGGTGCAGTTCGATCTGGAAATGCGGCGACAGTTGGGGCACTTCCATCAGCTGTTCTTCGATCTGGGTCGGGAAGATGTTCACACCGCGCAAAATGATCATGTCATCCGAGCGCCCGGTGATCTTCTCCATCCGCCGCATTGACCGCGCGGTGCCGGGCAACAGCCGGGTCAGGTCTCGCGTGCGATAACGGATGATCGGAAAGCCTTCTTTGGTCAGCGGGGTGAACACCAACTCGCCCATTTCGTCAACCTCGACCACTTCGACCGTCGTGGGATTGATGGTTTCGGGATAGAAGTGATCCTCCCAAATGTGCAACCCGTCTTTGGTTTCCTCGCATTCATTCGCCACACCCGGTCCGATCACTTCGGACAGGCCATAAATGTCGACCTTCAGCGGGCTTTCGCGCGCATATTCATCCAGGATCGACAGCGCATAGGACGGTGTGACCGTAATGCCGTCGGCCTGGAAGTCTTCGATCTGGCGCACCTGACGCTGGGTCATGCCGCCCGTGAACAGCCCAAAGCCATAAGCGTTGTGCAGCACATCGCCGGGGCGCAGACCCGAGGCGCGCAGGCTGCGCCCAACGACATCGCCCCACATGGTCAGGTCGTTCTTGGTATAGCCCACAACGGTCGGCTGGCCGGTGGTGCCCGAGCTGGCATGGATGCGCGAAATCTGTTCGCGTGGCACGGCGAACAAGCCAAACGGATAGTTGTCGCGCAGATCCTGTTTCACCGTGAAGGGGAATTTCGCCAGGTCCGACAGGGATGTCAGATCATCGGGGTGCACGCCTGCGTCGTCAAAGCTTTTGCGATAGAACGGCACATTGTCATAGGCATGTTTCAGCGACCATTTCATGCGCTTCAGCTGAAGGGCGGCGATTTCATCACGGGACGCGATTTCAATTGGGTCCAGGTCTTCGCAGCGG
>DFBF01000119.1:0-1605 GCA_002367285.1 Rhodobacteraceae bacterium UBA3087
CGGGAAGCTTGCCCTGCCCGCCTGCCTTGATGGGTTGAGCAACAGCTTCGCCGTGGTGTTTTTCCATGAATTGCTGTCGATCACGCAGCTTAAACGCCCGTTCGATCTGTCCAAGACCACCCCGATGCGGGTGCCCAAAACCACATCCAAAATGAAACAGACGCCGCGGAAGAAGGCGAAGACGCCGACCAAGCAACGGCCGCGGCCACCAAATGCCGCTTAACGAAAAAACCCCGCCGTCACCGGCGGGGTTTTTCCAATGTCATGCGATCAACGGTCAGGCGTTGGCGTTCAGGCCCAGATCTGCCGCGACGCTGGCCAGTTCGGTGGCCCGTTTGGCCAGGTCATCCAGCATCTCAGGCGTGGCGTGATCGCGGGCCGTGACGGCGTCTGTCATGAATTCATTCAGAAGATCCTGAGTGAATTCAGACACCGGCGCGGCCCGTTCGGCCAGAACCGAGGTGCCTGTGGCGGTGATTTCAGCGAAGCCACCAGTGACCACATAATCCGCATCGCCGTCCGGCGACTGGACGCGTACTACGCCCGGACGCAGGGTGGTGATGGTCGGCGCGTGATCGGGCATAGCCGTCATGTCACCTTCGGCCCCGGGCAGCTGAACAGCACTCGCTTGAACGGAAGTAAGCTTCCGTTCGGGCGAGACCAGGTCGAATTGCATCGTGTCAGCCATGAGGGCCTCCTTTAAGCAGCGTCAGCCGCCATTTTCTCGGCTTTTTCGATCACTTCCGCGATGCCGCCAACCATATAGAAGGCGCCTTCGGGCAGGTGGTCATATTCGCCAGCCACAACAGCCTTGAACGACGCGATGGTGTCATCCAGCGGAACCTGCTTGCCGTCCGAGCCAGTGAACACTTTCGCAACATCGAAGGGCTGCGACAGGAAACGCTGGATTTTACGCGCACGGGCCACGGTCAATTTGTCTTCTTCCGACAGTTCGTCCATGCCCAGAATGGCGATGATATCCTGCAGCGACTTGTAACGCTGCAGGATTTCCTGAACGTCGGTCGCAACCTTATAGTGCTCTTCACCGACTACAGCCGGGTCCAGCAGACGCGAGGTCGAGCCCAGCGGGTCAACCGCCGGATAGATGCCCAATTCCGAGATTGAACGGTCCAGAACGGTCGTCGCATCAAGGTGCGCAAACGAGGTGGCCGGTGCAGGGTCGGTAAGGTCATCGGCGGGCACGTACACGGCCTGAACCGAGGTGATCGAACCAGCTTTGGTCGAGGTAATCCGTTCCTGCATGGCACCCATGTCGGTGGCCAGCGTCGGCTGATAGCCCACAGCGGAAGGAATACGACCCAGCAGAGCCGAAACTTCGGACCCAGCTTGGGTAAAGCGGAAGATGTTGTCGACGAAGAACAGAACATCGGCACCGGTTTCATCGCGGAATTGCTCGGCCAGGGTCAGACCCGACAGGGCAACACGCATACGCGCACCGGGAGGTTCGTTCATCTGGCCATAGACCAGCGCAATTTTCGACTTTTCCAGGTCCTCGGGAACGATAACACCGGATTCGATCATCTCGTGATACAGGTCGTTACCTTCACGGGTCCGTTCGCCAACACCGGCGAACACGGACACGCC
>DFBF01000119.1:1623-3476 GCA_002367285.1 Rhodobacteraceae bacterium UBA3087
CATGATCAAAACCGTTTTGCCCACACCAGCACCGCCGAACAGGCCGATCTTGCCGCCTTTGGCGTAAGGCGCCAGCAGGTCGATGACCTTGATGCCCGTGGTCAGAACTTCGGATTCGGTTGCCTGATCGGCAAAGTCCGGCGCATCCTGGTGGATGGCACGACGGGACTTGGCCTTTACGGGGCCTTTTTCGTCAACCGGTTCGCCGATCACGTTCATGATGCGGCCCAGGGTGGCGGGTCCCACGGGAACCGAAATCGGCTCCCCAAGGTCGGTCACGGCCTGACCACGAACCAGCCCTTCCGAGCTGTCCATAGCGACGGTCCGAACGGTGTTTTCACCAAGGTGCTGGGCGACTTCCAGAACCAGGCGGTTGCCGTTGTTGTCGGTTTCCAGGGCGTTCAGAATAGCCGGCAGATCGCCTTCAAACTGAACGTCGACAACGGCGCCAATCACCTGGGTGATTTTGCCAGTAGCTTTCGCTTTTGCCATGTTGTTTCTCCGGTTCCTTTAGAGCGCCTCGGCGCCCGAAATGATTTCGATAAGTTCGTTGGTGATGACCGCCTGACGCGAACGGTTGTACTGAATGGTCAGTTTGTCGATCATGTCGCCCGCATTCCGCGTCGCGTTGTCCATGGCGGACATCCGCGCGCCTTGTTCGGACGCACCATTTTCCAGCAGAGACGAAAAGATCTGGGTTGCCACGCCGCTGGGCAGCAGGGTCGCCAGAATGCCTTCTTCGCTGGGCTCATAGTCGTAGATCGTCGCGCTGTCATCAGCCGCATCAGCTGCTTCGAATTTGGCGGGAATGATCTGGGTTGCCGTCGGCACCTGGCTCATCACGCTTTCAAAGCGGTTGAAGAACATCGTGGCCACGTCAAATTCACCCGCATGAAAGCGGTGAATCAGGTCCGTCGAAATGCCCAGCGCGTTGTTATAGCCCAGACGTTTCACCTCGGACAGGTCAACGTGGTCGATCATGACATCTTCATAGTCACGCTTCAGCTGCTCGCGGCCCTTTTTGCCGACGGTCAGGATCTTGACCGTCTTGCCCTGAGCCTGAAGCTCTTGGGCTTTGGCGCGCGCCATTTTGGCGATCGACGAGTTAAAGCCACCACAGAGGCCACGTTCCGACGTCATGACCACCAAAAGGTGGACCTGATCCGAACCGGTGCCAGCCAGAAGCTTGGGGGCGTTGCCGCCCCCGCTTGAGGCCGCCAACCCTGCCATCACGGCGTTAAACCGTTCTGTGTAGGGGCGCGATGCCTCGGCAGCTTCCTGTGCCCGCCGCAGTTTTGCGGCGGCCACCATCTGCATGGCCTTGGTGATCTTTCGTGTCGATTTGACACTTTCGATCCTGTTTTTAAGGTCCTTAAGGTTTGGCATTGGCCAGTCCCCCCTTAAGCGAAGTCAGCGGCGAAAGCGTCCAGAGCAGCTTTGATCTTGTCTTCCAGCTCGCCCTTCACCTTGCGATCGTTGTCAGTGATGTCGGCCAGCAGGTCGGCATGGTTCTGACGCAGATGGTTCAGCAGACCGGTTTCAAAGCGGCCCACTTCCTTCAGGTCGATCTTGTCCAGATAGCCGTTGACGCCACCATAGATGGCGCAAACGATTTCTGCGTTTGTCAGCGGCGAATACTGCTGTTGCTTCATCAGTTCGGTCAGGCGTGCACCACGGGCCAGCAACTGCTGGGTGGCGGCGTCCAGATCCGAACCGAACTGCGCAAAGGCAGCCATTTCGCGGTACTGAGCCAACGACAGCTTCACCGGACCGGCAACCGAGGACATTGCCTTGGTCTGGGCCGAGGAGCCAACGCGCGACACCGACAGACCGGTGTTCACAGCAGGACGGAT
>DFBF01000181.1 GCA_002367285.1 Rhodobacteraceae bacterium UBA3087
CGCTTTGACGCGCACTTTCACGTTATAGTCGATCACGCGCTTCATAGGTACGAGTACCTTCATTTGCGTGGATCTCCTCTTGTGCCCCGAAGGGCGGTCATGCTCTCGCCACACCGTTTATCGTTTCATGCGATTAAAAAACAGGGCAAAATCGACAGGAAATTACCCTGCGACGTCGCGTTTTACGTGTTCGGGCGGGATTGGTAGCGCGAACAAGGAGAGTGCGATGCAGAAGGTACAGGGATTCGGCGGATTTTTCTTCCGGGCGGCCAATCCGGGGTTGCTGGCGGCGTGGTATGAAAAATATCTGGGAATCAACCCGGTGCCCACTGGCCCGGACAGCCAGCCGTGGATGGCCGATGGCGGTGCGTCAGTGTTTGCGCCTTTCCCAGAGGATACCGACTATTTCGATGATCAGAGTAAACAGTTCATGCTGAACTTCCGGGTCGCGGATCTGGACGCCATGATTGCGCAGCTGGACGTGGCGGGAATTGTCGCCGAAGATCGGTTGAACATGGACGGGATCGGGATGTTTGCCCGCATTCATGACCCCGAAGGCAATCCGATTGAGCTGTGGCAACCTGAAAGGTGAGGAACGAAGCATGGTCACCCTGCCGACACCTGAATTCGTCCCCCCCCGCGTGCCATTTCGTTGGCGTGGCAGAAACATTCACGATGGACACGCGCGACACGATCCCAACGCTGTACGCGCGTTTCTTTCCCACGGTTGGAAGATCGAAAACGCGGTGGATGGCGTGTTGTTCGGCCTTTCCTTCAGCGCAACGCCTGACGGGTTCCGATATGCGGTCGAAGTCGACCCGCTGGGCGGGGTGCCAGGTGGGGCCTGTTCGATCGAATCCGCTGCGGGAACCTATGCCGTTTCCCACAATCGCGGCCCGGTGAAGGGCCTGCCCGCAGTCTTTGACGCGATTTTTTGCCAGTGGTTGCCGGCGTCGGGCCAGCGCCAGGTGGAAGGGGTTGTGTTTGAGACACCCGGACGATCCACACGTCAAGGATGGCGCCATGCCCATGAGATCTGGCTGCCGGTGATTGTGCCTGTGAGCGGGAAGGCGAATTTTCTAGAAAATTCCCCCACTGCAATTTTTTCTAGAAAAAATTGATCAACGGTTCGCGCCCGGAACCCACAGGACATCTGTTTCACCGTTGCTGTTTGCCACGCGGGACGCGACGAAGGCCCAGTCGGACAGGCGGTTCAGGTATTTCACTGCCGCCGGGTTGGCGTCCTCAACGGCGGCCAGTTTTGTCGCCATGCGTTCGGCACGACGTGACACGGTGCGCACCAGATGCAGGTGTGCCGCCAAAGCGGTGCCTCCGGGCAGGGTAAAACTGCGCAGCGGCGACAGGTTTTCGTTCATCGCGTCGATCTCGGCCTCAAGGCGCACGACCTGTGTCTCGAGGATGCGCAGAGGGGTGTATTCCGCCTGATCGTCTTGGCCCATATTGGGTCGGGCCAGGTCTGCACCCAGGTCGAACAGGTCATTCTGGATGCGGCCCAAGGCGGCATCCATGTCGTTTTGGCCTTCATCGGCACAGTGCAGCCGCGCCAGCCCGATGGTCGCATTGGTTTCATCGACCGAGCCATAGGCGTCAACGCGCAACGAATGCTTTTCGATCCGGGTGCCGTCGGACAGGGCGGTCGTGCCCTTGTCGCCGGTGCGGGTATAGATTTTGTTCAGGACGACCATGTCAGCTGCCTCCGCGCAGATAGACGTACAGAAGGATGCAGGCGATGGCGATCGCCTGAGCGATGACGCGATACCGCATCAATCGGTTGGAATGCTTGCGGGCCAGTTCACCGCCTGCGCCGAACGTGCCGATGCCCATCATCAGAATGATCAGCACCGCCGCCACGGCGATAACGACGAGGAAGAAAAGGGGGTCCTGGGTCATGTCCGGTCCTTTCGCGCATATAAAGCGTTTCGGATTTTACTTGGCATAGGGGAAATTCGAAACGCTTTCGTGAGATGTCTGATAGCCCGTTGCGCCGGGTTTGGCGAGAGGTCAGCTACGGTCGATAATCGCGTCCATCGCCCATGTAGGCAACAGGCGTTTGCCGATGGCGGCAATCCAGGTGGCTTTGGTCACGAAATACCGTGCCTTGGGGCGGGGGTGTTCGATGGCGTGGATCAGCTTTTCGGTCACTGCCGAGGCTGGCAATTCAAACGGATCGGGCCCGTTGTTGCCATTATACAACCGTTTCAGCAGCGTGTTTTGATACTGGTCGCGCCGGGGGGAATTTTCCCAATCAATCCAACGCTCAAACGGCGGGATTGAATTTTCGCGAATACGGGTCGGGATGGGGCCGGGTTCGATCAGCACCACCTTGATCGGCGTGTCGCGCATTTCGATGCGCAGCGTATCCGTCAGCCCTTCGAGCGCATATTTCGTCGACACATAGGCCGCACGCCATTTGAAAGTGGTAAAGCCCAGAACGGACGAATTCTGTACGATCCGCCCATGGCCCTGCGCGCGCATGATGGGAATCACCCGCAGCGTCAATTCGTGCGTGCCAAAGACGTTGGTTTCAAAAATTTCGCGCAAGGCGCCGGTGGGCAGGTCCTCGCAGGCGCCGGGCAGACCGAAGGCACCGTTGTTGAACAACGCGTCCAAGGTGCCGCCGGTGCGCTCCTGGATCGTGTCCAGGGCGGTGGTCATGCTGTCGGGATCGGTCAGGTCCAGATGCAACGCCTCCAGCCCTTCGCCCGCCAGACGGTCCACGTCTTCGGGCTTGCGACAGGTGGCAAAGACGCGCCAGCCGCGTTTGGCCAGCCCGTGGGCGGCGTCATATCCGATGCCCGAGGAACACCCGGTGATGAGAATGCTGCGTTGTGTCATGAAACCCGCTTAGGCCACCATCGGCGATCGGGCAAGTCAGGGTTTGTCTGGCGACAGGAACCGTGTCGCCATGAAACCGCGTTGGCCGGTTGCAATGACCCGGATCTGGGACCAGCCCGGCGCGGCCTCGCCCATGTCGTCAACGGCGGTGCCATGGCTTAACCCGGCGACGATGCCCTGTCCGGTCGTGGGCCCGGCGCGCATGTTCACACGGCTTCCGGTGAC
>DFBF01000120.1:0-20762 GCA_002367285.1 Rhodobacteraceae bacterium UBA3087
TCAGCCAGAGGTGGCCACGCATTCCCTGAAGGGGCTGGAAGCCTTGAAATTCAGCGAATTTGCCCGGGTTATCGTTCGAGGTGAAAGCACCGCGGAATTCATGAACGGCGACACCTGGATGGGGCGCTGGGACGATCAACTGGCACAGGTGGATTATACCGCGATGGATCCCCAAAGTTTCACGTTTGGCAGTGATGTCTTGATTGTCGAACCGCTTGGAACTGAAGAAGGCGAACTGTTGGGGCATCTGGTTGTCGGTTTTTCACGCGCGGACATCACGGCCAGCATTCGCGCGGCCTATATCCAGGCCACCATTATTGGCATCATCATCTTTGCCATCTTTGCGATGATCGCCCTGTTCATCGCCACGTCGATAACCAGACCGCTGAACACCGTGATAGGCTTGATCGACCGTATTCGTCAGGGCGATACCGACTTTGAGGCCAAGGTCGCAACGCGGGGTGATGAATTCGGAAATCTTGGCCGTGCGGTCGAAGAATTTCGCGACAATATGGCTGAAAACCAACGTCTGGAACGTGAAGAGGCAGACGCGAAACGAGAACAGGAAGCCTTGGAGAAGAAGCTGGCTGTCGAGGCCCTCGCCCGCGCAGAAGAGGTTGAGCGTGAAAAGGCCAAGCGTGTTCAGCAAGAACAGACAGAAGCAGCCCGCAAGGCCGAAGCCGACGCCGCCCAGACGGCCGAGCGTGAAACGCACGCCGCCCAGCAACACACCGTCGTGACCGCCCTGGCCGAAGGCTTGGGGGCCCTGTCTGGTGGCGATCTGGGGTATCGGATCGAAACGACATTTCCCCATGGCTATGAAAAACTGCGGACCGATTTCAACGACGCTATGGCGGCCTTGCAGGGGTCGATCCTAACAATTTCGGCCAGCGGGGCGGAAATCAACCGAAACACGGCCGAAATTTCGGCCGCTGCGGCCGATCTGGCAAAACGCACGGAAACCACAGCCGCGGCACTGGAAGAAACAGCATCCGCCCTGGACGGGATCACCGGATCCGTGCGTCAAAGTGCCGAAGGGGCACAGCGCGCTAACGGCGTGGTGCGTGAAATCCGTGGCAAATCCGAAGCCAGCAGCACGGTGGTGGCGCAAGCCATTCAGAACATGGCCGGGATCAAAGAAAGCTCGGACAAGATCGCCAAGGTAATCGAGGTGATTGATGGTGTCGCCTTCCAGACGAATCTGTTGGCCCTGAACGCCGGAGTTGAAGCCGCTCGCGCTGGCGAAGCCGGTCGCGGCTTTGCTGTGGTTGCCTCCGAAGTGCGCGAACTGTCGCAACGCACCGCCGAGGCAGCCCGGGAAGTGGGCGACCTGATCCGGGTCAGCTCGGAACAGGTGGATCAAGGGGTACAGTCGGTGGGAGAAACCGGCGATGCACTGGAAAACATCCTGGGCTCAATCCTCGAAATTTCGGAGTTTGTCGGCGAAATCGCCTCCTCGGCCGAGGCGCAATCCAATTCCATCACCGAAATCAACACGGCCATCACGCAATTGGATACGGCGACCCAGCAGAACGCAGCGATGTTCGAAGAAACGACCGCTGCCAGTCAGTCCCTGAATGGTGAAGCAACCGCGCTGACCGAAGCAATTGCGCATTTCAGGACAGGCGAGGGGGCGGCCCAGGCCGAGATCCTGACCTGGAAAGAGAGCGTGGGATAGGGCCGCAAAGCCCTTGCCGCACCCCACGTCAACGTTGTCACGATCCGCGATAAGTGGAATAGCCGAACGGCGACAGCAGCAGGGGCACGTGATAGTGGACCGGATCAGCCATGCCGAAGCGGATCGGAACCTGGTCCAAAAACAGCGGGTCCTGCGCCGCCTGCCCGGTCTGACGCAGATAATCCCCTGCACAGAATACCAGCTCATAGCTGCCAGATTTGAAGTCATTCGCCGGCAAGATCGGCGTGTCCGTACGCCCATCTGCATTTGTGGTCATCTCAGCCAACTTGTGGTGTGAATTTCCCGACACACGATAGAGCAGGATTTTCACACCCTCTGCGGGAATGCCGCGCGCCGTATCCAGCACGTGGGTGGTCAAAAATCCAGACATGTCATCTCCTGTCACCATCCTTTGGGATCCGGGTCAGGAAACGGTTTTTTCCCACCCCATGCAACGTGAATTTTCCCGATTGCCCCCGGCAAGAAAGTGTTTCTTGCAAAGCCGCGCAATCAAACAGGGGCAGAGCCGCGCGCGTCTGCCCGCGAAAAATCCGTGCCTTACAAGCGCTGTCGTCCGACCGTTATCCCAGCAACGTATCCAGGTGTTTCACAACGGACCGGGCCAGCGCATCGGGTTCATACCCGCCCTCGAGCATCGACAAAATCCGCCCTTGCGCATGGGTATCCGCCACATCCTTCAATTGCTGCGTCAGCCAACCATAGTCACTGTCGGTCAACTGCAGCGACGACATATCATCGGCCACATGGGCGTCAAACCCGGCCGAAATAAAGATGAATTCCGGTTTGAAATCATTCAGGTGGGGCAGCCAGTGTTCGGTCACAGCCGCGCGGTATTCCTTGCCGCCAGCACCGGCGGACAGGGGCACATCGACCAGGTTTTCGGTCTCTTTTTCATGGCCGGTGAAGGGATAGAACGGATGTTGGAAACTGGAGCAGAACAGCACGCGTTTGTCGTTTGCAAAGATTTCTTCGGTCCCATTGCCGTGGTGCACGTCGAAATCGATGATGGCGACGCGCGTAAGGCCATAAGCCTCCATCGCATGGGCGGCGGCAACGGCGATATTGTTGAACAGGCAGAACCCCATCGCCTTGTCGCTTTCGGCGTGGTGCCCGGGGGGGCGGATGGCGCAGAACACAGGGTTCGCGTCCCCGTTCATGATCAGATCAACGCCCATGACCCCCGCACCCGCCGCACGTTCCGCAGCGCGCAAGGTGCCGGGCGACATTACCGTATCGCCATCAATTTCCACCGATTTCATGTCCTGGCCCGGTGCCAGCGCATAGATCCGGTCCAGATAGGCGCTGTCATGCACACGCTCTAACTGGTCGCGCGTCACAAGCGGCGCATCGTAGTGACGGATCACGTAATCCATACCCGACATGATCAGCTGATTGTTGATCGCGTCCAGCCGCGCCACGCTTTCAGGATGCAGAGGGCCCGCGTCATGGTCGCGACACTCGTAATGTGAAATCATCGCCAGCACGGGCGTTCCTCCTCTTTTTCAGTCCCGATCCGGGTCCCTGCCAGACCCCAGGCCGGTGTTCGGCCTTACAGCCAGCGTTCGACAATGACCAATTCGCGGTCATCCGGGTCCATGCGCTGTATGAACCCCAGGTCTTTCATCAGGCGCAGCATGGGGGCATTGTTGCGCAGCACCGAGCCCTCCATGACAGTCATGCCATGGCTGCGCGCAGCCGAGAACAGCGCCTTCATCAGCTTGGTGCCGATACCCTGGTGCTGCACCTTGTCCCCCACGACAATGGCGAATTCACAGCTGCGATCATCGGGGTTGAGGACGTATCGCGCCACCCCTGTCTGCACCCATTCGCCGTCCAGTTCGACCATCGCAACCATCGCCATTTCGCGGCGATAATCAATCTGGGTGAACTGCACCAACATCTCGGGCGACAGTTCGTTCATCATGCCCATGAAGCGAAACATCTTGGCCTCGTCCGACAGATCCTTAACGAAAGCCTTTTCGTTTTCGGCGTCTTCGGGGCGGATTGGCCGGATGACCATGGGCGTGCCGTCGGTCAGGTGCGTTTCGGTCACCAGATGGCGGGGATAGGGGTGGATCGCGACGTGGTCATATTGCCCGTCGCGCGCGGGGGGACGGGCGATGCGCACCCGCGCATCCACCGCCAAAACGCCGCCAGGCCCCGCGATCAACGGGTTGATGTCCAGCTCGATCACTTCGGGCAGTTCACAGACCAGGTCGGACACGCGCAACAGCACATCAATCACCGCCTGACGGTCGACGCCGGGCCGGTCACGATAGCCTTTCAACAGGTGCGACACCCGGGTGCGGTTGATCAACCGGTCCGCCAGAACCGCGTTCAATGGCGGCAGCGCGACCGAGCTGTCTTGCAGCACTTCGACCATGGTGCCGCCCGCGCCAAACAAGATTGTCGGGCCAAAAACGCTGTCACGCGAGGCGCCAATGACCAGTTCGCGCCCATCATCAACATGGGCCATGGGCTCAACGGTCACACCGGTCAAACGGGCCTCGGGCCGGGCCGCTTTGGCGTTTTCCGTCACCTCACGAAAGGCGCGTTTCACATCTACCGCATCCGAGATGTTCACCATCACCCCGCCCACGTCCGATTTGTGCGAAATGTCGGGTGAATTCACCTTGATGGCCACCGGAAAGCCGACGCTTTCAGCGGCGACAAGGGCATTGGCCGGCGTCGCGGCCTCGAATGTCATGTTGATCGGGATCTGAAAGGCCCGCAGCAGGGCCTTGCCCTCCATGTCCGACAGCATGTCGCGCCCTTCGCCAAGGGCGGCATCAATGATCATGCGCGCGCCCTCGTGGTCGGGCTTGTCGGATTTGGATAAAGGGCCGGGGGTTTCCAACGCCAGCCGCCGGTTGCGATGATGCTGGGCCAGATAACTGAACGCCTCGACCGCGCGTTCGGGGGTCAGGAAATCGGGCACACCGTTTGAGGACAGAAGCGCGCGCGCCTCGCTCACGCTGGTTTCACCCATCCAACAGGCCAGAACCGGTTTCTTGCGCCGCTTGGGCAGGGCATCAATCACCGCCTGCGCCGATCCGGTCGGGTCGGTCTTGGCCTGCGGCGTCAGCATGACCAGCACACCGTCGTAATTGCGGTCGTCCATCGCGGCCTTGACCGCCGCGCCATAGGCCGCGGGGCTGGCATTGCCCAGGATGTCGACGGGGTTTTCATGTGACCAGTCTTTGGGCAACACCTTGTCCAACGCCTTGATCGTGGCCGCATCCAAGGGCGGCAGGTCCACGCCCATATCGCCCGCGCGATCCGCCGCCAGGGCACCACCGCCGCCGCCATTCGTGATGATGCACAATCTGTTGCCGGTGGATTTCTTGGTATTTGCCAGGATTTCTGCCGCCGCAAACAATTGCCCAAAGGTCTGGGCCCGCACAGCGCCCGCGCGTTCCAGCGCCGCGTCGAACACAGCGTCAGAGCCGATCAGGGCACCGGTATGGGTATGCGCCGCCTCGTCCGATTTGGCGTGGCGACCGGATTTCAGCACGATCACTGGCTTCATCCGGGCCGCCGAGCGCAAGGCCGAGATGAAATGCGGCGCGTGACGCACCCCTTCGACATACAACAGGATGGCATCCGTATGCGGGTCGGTTCCCAGAAACTGCAACGCATCGCCAAAATCTATGTCGGCGGAATTTCCCATCGACACCAAAGCCGAAAAGCCCGCGTCGTGCGGCCCGGCCCAGTCCGAAATCGCCGAAATCAACGCCCCCGATTGCGACACCATCGCCAGTCGACCCTTGGGCGTTTCGGTGCGCAGGAAGGTGGCGTTCATGCCGATCCAGGGCCGCATCAGCCCAACACAATTGGGCCCCATCAGCCGCACGCCAGCCCGTTTCGCCGCCGACATCAGCTGGGCTTCGCTGTCTTTTCCTGCGTCACATTCGCCAAAGCCCGACGACAGCACGATGGCGTTCTTCACGCCCATTTCGCCACAGTCGCGGATGATCTGCGGCACCGTGCGGGCCGGGGCAGCGATCACGGCCAGATCGATTTCATCGGTGACATCGGTGATCTTGGGGAAACAGGTTTTTCCGCTCAGCGTCTTGTACTTGGGATTGACCGGGATCAGCTTGCCGCGAAAACCGCCCGCCAGCAGATTGCTCCAAGTCTGCGAGCCCACGCTTTTGCCATTCTCTGACGCGCCAAACAGGGCAATCGAGGTGGGGTTGAACAGCTTGGACAGGGGACTTGCGTCCATGGATCGCTCCTTCGCGCATGGGGACACAGCCCCGAAAAATCGCTCCTCCGCCCCGGTGTTATTGGCACAATACGGGGGAACGTCTTTGACCTCTATCAACATTCCGCACCGTAAGGCGCATTGTTAATAACTAACCAGTCAGTTATTAACGGGACATGACCGAGTCACCTGAGCCCAAGTTCCGCCGCCGCGCCGAAGATCGGCCCGACGAACTGCTGGACGCCGCCACGACGCTGTTCCTGGAACAGGGCTTTGCGGGTACAACGGTGGCGCAGATTGCCAAGCGGGCGGGCCTGTCCAAAGGCGCTGTGTACCTGTATTTCCCGTCAAAACAGGCGGTTCTGGAGGGGCTGGTCGCACGCGCCATTGCACCAATGTCGATGCAGATCCTGGCGGACGTCACCGCCCATCCGGGGTCTGTACGCGAGGTCATCAGCCATGTTCTGACCATGATGGCCAGCCGCCTGTCCGACCCCATGGTCATGGCCGTGCCGAAAATCGTGATCCGCGAGGCCGTCGCTGTGCCCGACATCGCCCGCATGTATCACGACGCCGTGCTGGCCCATGCGGTGCCCGCGCTGACGGCGTTTATCCAAGATGGTATTGATCGGGGCGAACTGCGCCCTGTGGACCCCGAACTGACCGTGCGCTCGGTCATGGGGCCGATCCTGATCCACGTCTTTCTGGCCGAAATCTTCGCCGTTCAGCCCGCTGGCGGGTTGGGCATGGCGCGGCTGGTCGACAACCATCTGACCATCCTGTTTGACGGGCTGTCCATCCCGAAAGGTGCACCATGAGCGAGTTTCTGACCTGGCTTTCCGGCCTTCTGGCCGCCGTCTTTCCCGCCTTCGGGCCCGAGGCCCCGCCGGTCTATGCCGGATATGTCGAAGGCGAATATGTGCATGTTGCGCCGCTGTTGACCCGCCAGATCACGGCCATCACGGTCCGCGAAGGTCAGGCCGTTGCTGCGGGTGATCTGTTGTTCACGCTGGACGACACGCGCGAAACGGCCGCCTTGCGCGCGACGCAGGCGCGTCTGGCCGCTGCCATAGCGACGCTGCACAATCTGGAAACCGGATCGCGGGACGAAGAAATCGCCGTCATCTCGGCCTCGCTGGAACAGGCGTTGGCGGAACAGGTATTGGCCCGGTCAAACCTGGCCCGATCCCAGAGCCTGTTTGAACGCGACATCGTCACGACGGCGCGCGTTGACACCGACAGCGCAGCGTTGGAACGCGCCAACGGGCAGGTGTCGCAACTGCGCGCCCAACTGGAGGTTGCGCAACTGCCCGCCCGGTCCGAACAGGTCGCCGCCGCCCGCGCGACCGCAGATGCCGTCGCCGCCGAGGTCGATCAGGCCCAATCGGCCCTGGATGACCTGACCGTCACCGCCCCTGTCGGCGGCGTCGTTGATACGCTGTATTATGACACCGGAGAGGTCGCCTCGACGGGTCGGTCAGTCCTGTCGCTGCTGCCGCCCAACGCCTTTACCGTGATGTTCTATGTGCCCGAACCTGACCGGATGTCCTTTGCCCTGGGCCAGGATCTGGACCTGAGCTGTAGCGGCTGCGCGCAGGGCCTGGTCGCCACGATCACCCGCCTGGACAGCGACCCACAATACACCCCGCCTGTGATCTACTCGCGCGAAGAACGCGCCCGTCTCGTGTTTCGCGCCGAGGCCATGGTGCAGGGCGACGCGATCCTTCTGCCCGGCCAACCCGTCACCCTGATGCGCCCCTTAGCCCAACCATGACAGACCGGCCCGCCATCTCTGTCACCGGCCTGACCAAGCGGTTCGGAGGCCGCGCCGTGGTCGATGATTTCGACATGGAGGTGCCAGCGGGTGCAATCTATGGTTTTCTGGGTCCGAACGGGTCGGGCAAAACCACGACAATCCGCATGATGTGCGGCCTGCTGACCCCGGATGGTGGCGAAGGCCAGTGTCTGGGCTTTGATATTCGATGCGAGAGCCTGAAGATCAAGGAGCGCGTCGGCTATATGACGCAAAAATTCAGCCTGTATACTGATCTGACGATCCGTGAAAATTTGGATTTCATGGCGCGCATGTACGGGTTGAAAAACCGGCGCGCAGTGGTGGATGACACCCTGCGCGAACTGGGGTTGTTTGAACGCGGCAACCAGCTGGCGGGCACCCTGTCGGGTGGGTGGAAACAGCGCCTGGCACTGGCGGCCTGCCTGCAACACAAGCCACAGCTGTTGTTGCTGGATGAACCTACCGCGGGCGTCGACCCCAAGGCACGGCGTGATTTTTGGGATGAAATCAGACGCCTAAGCCACAAGGGCGTGACGGTTCTGGTGTCCACCCACTATATGGACGAGGCGATCCAATGCGACCACATCACCTATATCGCCTATGGCAAGAAACTGATTTCTGCACCTGCGACCGAAATCCCGGCGCGGATCGGCCTGGTGACATGGCGTGTTGATGGCCCGGACCTGACTACGCTTGAGGCCGAGTTGATGGCACAGCCCGGCGTCGAACAGGTTGCCCGCTTTGGCGCGGCCCTGCATGTGTCGGGCACCGACAAGGCGGCGTTGGACAAGGTGGTCGCCGCTCACAAAGCCAAGGGCACGCATCATTGGCAGGAAAAGCCTGCCGAGCTGGAAGAAGCCTTCATCTATCTCATGGCCACGGCGGTCGACAATTTCGCGGGGGATCAGGCGTGAGCATCTTTTCGGTCTCGAGGTTCCTGGCCGTCATGGTCAAGGAATTCATCCAGATGAAACGCGATCGCGTGACCTTTGTGATGATGATCGGCATTCCCATCATGCAGTTGGTGATGTTCGGGTTTGCGATCAACACCGACCCCCATGACCTGCCGACGATGATCGAGATGAACGATGCCTCGCCCACGTCCCGCGCAGTGCTGGCTGGCATGGAGGTCAGCGCGTATTTCAAGTTCGTCGGTGTGGTCACGGGTCAAGCGGACGGCGACCGGGCGCTGCGCGATGGGCGCGCAAATTTCATCGTCGTCATCCCGCCCGATTTCGAACGCGACATTCTGCGCGGTGAGGCGCCCAGCGTGCTGATCACCGCCGATGCCTCGGACCCCACGGCTGTTTCGTCTGCCGTGGGGGCGTTGCAGGGCATCATCGACGTGGCGCTGCGTCAGACCCTGACCGGACCATTGCAGGCGGTCGCAGGCTCCCCTGCCCCGTTTGGCGTTGTCGTGCACAAACAGTTCAACCCCGAGGGCGAAACCGCGACCAATATCGTGCCCGGCCTGTTGGCTGTCATCCTATCCATGACCATGGTAATGATCACCGCCGTCGCCATTGTGCGCGAAAGCGAACGCGGCACGATGGAGAGCCTGATCGCCACCCCCGTGCGCCCGCTTGAGGTCATGATGGGCAAGATCCTGCCCTATGTCTTTGTCGGCTATACACAAACCATCGTTTTCCTGATTGCCGCACAGGCGCTGTTTGCGGTGCCGTTCACGGGATCCAGGCTGGCGTTCTTTGTCGGGTTCAACTTATATATCGTGGTGAACCTGGCGCTGGGGTTCCTGATCTCGACCGCCGCGCGCACACAGATGCAGGCCATGCAGATCAGTTTCTTTTTGCTGTTGCCAACCATTCTGTTGTCCGGGTTCATGTTTCCCTTTGCCGGTATGCCGAACTGGGCCCAGACCATTGGCACAGCCATCCCGGCGACGCATTTCCTGCGCCTGACCCGCAAGGTCATGCTGAAAGGGGGCGAGATGGCAGATATCACCGGCGACCTGACGGCCATCGGCATCATCATGGCTGTGATCGTTGTGCTGTCGCTGCTGCGCTATCGCCAGACGCTGGACTAAGGCCCGCCCGCATCCATTCAAACGATGCAGATCAGCCCTTGCTCAACCCATCCAGAATGGCGCAATGCGGGCCGTGATCGCCCAGACAGGCCTCGACCAAATCAGACAGCGTTTCGCGCATCTCGGCCAGATCACGGATTTTCACCTCAATCGCTTCCAGATGCTCGTTGGCAATGCGTTTCACATCGGCACTGGCGCGTTCTGCATTCTCGTAAAGCCCCAGCAGGGCACGACAATCTTCAATCGAGAAGCCCAGGCCGCGGGCGCGCGCCAGAAAGCTCAGGTGGTGCAATTCTGCGTCGCCGAACCGGCGATACCCGTTGGGGTCACGTGGGATCTTGAGCAGGCCGATTTCTTCGTAATAGCGGATCGTCTTGGCCGGAAGGCCGGACTTTTCGGATACTTCACCGATATTCATTCCCGCATCTCCATCATGGGTTGCACTCGTCTTAACCGCAGCGCGTTTGTCACAACCAAAACGGACGACACGGCCATGGCCCCTGCCGCCAACACCGGTGAAAGGAGTATACCGGATACAGGATAGAACACCCCGGCCGCAACTGGAATCAACAGTATGTTATAGCCAAAGGCCCAGCCCAGATTCTGCCGGATATTGCGCATGGTCAGGCGGCTTAACCCAATGGCGTTGACCACCCCGGTCAGATCGCCGCCGATCAGCACCACATCGGCAGCTTCAATCGCAACATCGGTGCCCGTGCCGATGGCCAGCCCGACATCCGCAGCCGCCAAGGCGGGGGCGTCATTGATCCCATCGCCAACAAAGGCCACCCGACCCTGTCCGCGCAGCCGCTCTAGGGCCGCCAGTTTGCCTTCGGGCAACAGCTCGGCTTCGACCAGGTCAATGCCCAGCTGCCCGGCGATGGCCTTGGCCGTGCCCGCCGCATCGCCCGTCAGCATCGCCACCCGCAACCCCATGTCATGCAAGGCCTTGATGGCGGCGGGTGTGGTGTCTTTTACCGGGTCAGCGACGCAGATCAACGCTGCCAGAGTGCCGTCAATGGCCGCAAACAAAGGTGTTTGCCCCTGCGCCGCCATGTCATCGGCCCGGGCGCGCCATGTGCCCAGCTCGATCCCCTTGCGCTCCAGAAAACGGGCCGCACCGACCAGAACCATGCGCCCCGCGACCTTGCCCTGCACGCCGAACCCCGGCATGGCGCGCACGGTGCCGGCGGGCGGAACGTCCAGCCCCTCGGCCGCCGCCTCGATGGCGCGGGCGATGGGATGCTCGCTCGCCGCTTCCACGGCCGCGACAAGGGGCAAGACCTCTGCACGTGTGAACCCCTTGCAGGGCTCGAACGCAACCAGTTCCGGGCGACCTGCGGTCAAGGTGCCGGTCTTGTCCAGCGCCACCAGATCGACCCCCTCCAAGGCCTGCAACGCGTCGCCTTTGCGAAACAGAACGCCCATTTCCGCCCCACGACCCGTGCCCACCATGATCGAGGTCGGCGTGGCCAGACCCATCGCACAGGGACAGGCAATGACCAACACCGACACCCCCGCGACAAGCGCATGAGACAGCGCCGGATCGGGCCCGAAGATCAGCCACAGCAGCACGCTCAGCGCAGCCGCGACAAGGACCCCGGGCACGAACCACAGGGTCACCCGATCCACCGCCGCCTGGATCGGCAGCTTGGCCCCCTGCGCCTGTTCGACCAGCGTGATGATCCGGGCCAGAACCGTGTCGCCCCCCACCGCTGTGGCGCGAAACACCAAGGCGCCGACGCCGTTCACCGTCCCGCCAACCACACTGTCTCCGATGGCTTTTTCCACTGGCACCGGCTCTCCGGTCACCATGGTTTCATCGACCCAGGACCTGCCGCGTGCAACCACGCCGTCCACCGCAATGCGTTCACCGGGCCGCAGGTGGATCAGGTCACCCAGGGCGATCTTCTCGACTGCCACGTCAACCACGTCGCCGCCCCGCTCAACACGGGCCGTATCCGGACGCAGCGCCACCAATCCTTCGATCGCAGCGCCCGTACGACCCTTCGCGCGTGCCTCCAGCCAGCGGCCCAACAGGACCAGCACAACGATCACCGCCGCCGCTTCGTAATAGACATGCGCTGTGCCCGCCGGCAGGACCCCCGGCGCAAACGTCGCCACGACCGAATACCCCCAGGCCGCGCTGGTCCCCAGGGCGACAAGCGAATTCATGTCCGGCGTGCCTCGCATCAGCATTGGCCAGCCCTTTTGGTGAAACCGCAATCCCGGCCCCAACAACACGACCGTTGTCAGCAGAAATTGAAACAACAGGCTGTTGCCCAGGCCGACCTCGCGCGCCACCCAATGATGCAACGGCGGATAGATATGCCCCCCCATTTCCACCAGAAATACGGGTGCCGTCAGCACAGCAGCCAACAGCGTCAGCCGCCCAAGGTGGCGCGCCTCTGCCGCCTTTCGCTGGCTGGCGGGCGCAACTGGCACATCGCCATCCACGCGGCTTGCCCCGTATCCCGCCACCGCGATGGCTTCCAAAAGATCCGCGCTGGCCATGACACCGGCCAAGCCAACCACTTCGGCCTGTTCCGAGGCCAGGTTGACCTGCGCCTCCAACACACCGGGGGCGGTTTTCAAGGCGGCCTCAACCCGCCCAACGCAGGATGCGCAGGTCATCCCCTGCACCTGCAACCGCATCCTGACCTCCCGCGGGGGATAGCCGGCCGTGCGTGCGACCAGGGCCAGGGTGTCCACCGCGGCGGGGGCGGCGTATTGCACCGTTGCAGTTTCCGCCGCCAGGTTGACCGATACGCTGTCCACGCCCTCCACTGCGCCAAGCGCGCGTTCGACATGTCCGACACAGGACGCGCACGTCATGCCTTCAATTTGCAAAATCAGCTGGGTCATCGTGGTTCCGTTGTGGTTCCGTTCCGTTACCACCCCCACATAATGCTTCCCGCTTTGGGAAGGTCAAGAGATCGCAGTCAATCATCTTGACCCACCCCCGCGGCACGGCCTAGCTGACTGCAAACGGAGGCCCGAATGACAACCTGGAACGTACCTGACATGAGCTGCGCCCATTGCAGCGCCAAGATCGAAGCGGCCTTGACCGAGGCCGATGCCACCGCCTTTCTGGACTTTGACATGGCGGGCCGCAAAGTCGATGTCGACAGCACCCTCTCGGAGGCTGAACAGGCAACCCTGCTGTCGCAAGCTGGCTTTCCCGCGACGCCGCGCAAACAAGGCTGACAAAACCGAACGCCGTTTAAGAGATCGAAACCCTCGTGCTGCAACACTCCTGGTCGTGCTCTGAAACAACCAGCGTGTTCCATGCTTGACCGCCTGCTTCTTATCACCTTTTTTCTGCTGGCCCTGGTGGCCAGCCCTGTCGTGCTTCTGGCATCCGTGCATCTGGCATCGTCCATACCGCGCGACGGACAGCCGGTGATCGTGGTGGTCACCCCCTGGGGGGGCCCCTGTGGAAACCGTGATCCTCAACGCTGGTGGACAGATCGTCAGGCCGGAACGCGCGCCGCTCGCGCAAATTGCCACCTCGGACACACCCGAATTCAGCCAACGCCTGCGCGATGCGGGTGCCTGGGTCGTTCTGGATGGCACACGCCTTGCGACCATTTGTGGAGTATGACCCAATGACCGCTCAGCCCGAAAAAAGGCGTTGATCCAAGAGGCCCGTGTCATGGTCCTTGGGGCCGGGGTTGGCAGCCTGATCGCGCCATTGGTCGGACGGTCCATCGGCAACGCGCCGCTGCCACTTTTGTTGATGGGGGGGCTTTTGCCCTGCTGGGCGCCCTGTCCCTGCGCCAATCCGCAGACATGGCCCGCATTGGCGCCGCTCTGGCCATGACCGGCCAGGTCCTGGCCATCAACGCAGCCCTTGCCGGACATCCCTAGCAAATTGATGCCCACATGATCTATTTTTCTGCGGTCACGGTGACGGCCGTGCTGAATGATCTCAAGGCGACACTGGCCGCAACCGGATTGGTGGCCGTACATCACCTGTCCCTGACATTCCTGATGCCCGGCCTTGTTTTTCCGTCATTGGACATGGCAGAAAACATTCTGCGCACGGGCCTGCACGCGGTCGTCATCATCGCGGAAACCGTCGCCATCGCCTATGCCATTCTAAGACGCCAGCGCCTAGATCCGATCGGTGCCAAACAGCGCACCGAATTGGCCAGAACCAGCGCACAGGCGGACGCCGCACGGTGAAAGGGAAAGTTGGCCGCATCATCAGCATTGCCTCATCAACTGAAGGGCAACCCGCCAGCCTTGCCGAAATCAACACGGCCCTGTCCGACCTGGGTC
Source organism: Rhodobacteraceae bacterium UBA3087 (assembly GCA_002367285.1). Classification (GTDB taxonomy): domain Bacteria; phylum Pseudomonadota; class Alphaproteobacteria; order Rhodobacterales; family Rhodobacteraceae; genus Aliiroseovarius_A. Next base: position 14,030 of record DFBF01000120.1, read on the forward strand.
ACGTGACCCAATCAAATGCCGCCATGTTCGAAGAAACAACCGCAGCAAGTCACACATTGTCACAGGGAACCGAACAATTGGTTGCAGCTGTGTCTGCCTTCCTGACCGACAAGGTCACCGGACCGGAACGCTTGACCGACGCGGCCTGACACACACCAACAAAGGCCGGCGGCCGTCTGACAGCTCTCTGAGCGGCCTGCCCCTTGGGCTATCAGATGGCGGGCGCACGAACGGCGTGTGCAGCAAGCGCCGCTTTGGTTTTCATGCGATGTATCTTTGCTCAAAACGTAATTTGACCAAACGGTAAATCTTGCCAATCCCCCCCCCTCATGCCACCCTGTGACAGCAAGTCAACTGGGGGAAGACCCGTGCAAACCGAAACACGACCATCAGGTGCGATCACCACCGGCAACGCGCAATTGCCGCAAGTGACTGAACCACGCAACCCAGGCATGGCCCTCGACATGGACTGGGTCCGCGGCGTCCAGGCCAATACCTCGGCCATCGAACGCCGATGCGCCGCGTTGCCCGGTCGACGATCAGTCAAGAAAAACCACCAGGCGGCCTGGATGTTGAAGGCTATCACCTGCATTGATCTGACCACCCTATCGGGGGATGATACCGCCGGGCGCGTGCGCCGCCTGTGCGCCAAAGCCGCCCACCCGGTACGCGCCGATATCCTTGCGGCCCTGGGCGTGGACGGCATCACAACCGGTGCAGTGTGCGTCTATCACGAAATGATAGAACCCGCCGTGGCCGCATTGACCGGCACGGGCATCCCTGTTGCCGCAGTTTCCACAGGGTTTCCCGCCGGGCTGTCCCCGTTTCACCTCCGGCTGGCGGAAATCGGCGAAAGCGTGAAGGCGGGAGCGCAGGAAATTGATATCGTAATCTCGCGCCGCCACGTTCTGACCGGCAACTGGCAAGCGTTGTATGATGAAATGAAAGCCTTTCGCGACGCCTGCGGTGACGCTCATGTCAAAGCGATCCTGGCGACGGGCGAATTGGGCAGCCTGCGCAATGTCGCGCGCGCCTCAGTGGTGTGCATGATGGCCGGGGCCGATTTCATCAAGACCTCGACCGGCAAGGAAAGCGTGAATGCGACCCTGCCCGTGACCCTGACCATGATACGCGCGATCCGTGACTATTACGACCGCACGGGGTATCGGGTCGGCTATAAACCCGCCGGGGGCATTTCCAAGGCCAAAGATGCGGTGACCTATCTGACGCTGATCAAGGATGAACTGGGCAACCGATGGCTGCAACCCGACCTGTTCCGCTTTGGCGCTTCCAGCCTGCTGGGCGACATCGAACGCCAGCTGGAACACCATGTCACCGGCCACTATTCCGCCGCTTACCGTCACCCGATCGGATAACACCATGACCGTCAAAGACATTTTCGAAACCATGGACTATGGCGCGGCGCCCGAAAACGCGGCCGAAGCAATGGCATGGTTGGACGCAAACACCCGCAAATTTGGCCTGTTCATTGACGGTGCCATGACCGCGCCGGGAAATGGGTTCGACAGCATGAACCCCGCCACCGCCACGACACTGGCATCTGTCACGCAGGCCACCGCCGACGACGTGGACCGCGCCGTTGCCGCTGCGCGCAAGGCCCAGGGAAAATGGGCCGCGCTTTCGGGCCACGCACGCGCCAAGTCCCTGTATGCACTGGCGCGCCTGGTGCAAAAACATGCCCGCCTGTTTGCTGTTTTGGAAACGCTGGACAACGGTAAACCGATCCGTGAAAGCCGCGATATCGACATCCCGCTGGTTGCCCGTCACTTCTATTACCACGCCGGGATGGCCCAGCTTCAGGACAGCGAACTGCCCGACCGCGAGGCCCTGGGCGTTTGCGGCCAGATCATCCCGTGGAACTTCCCGCTGTTGATGTTGGCCTGGAAGGTCGCGCCAGCAATTGCCATGGGCAACACAGTGGTGCTGAAACCCGCCGAATACACACCCCTGACCGCCCTTTTATTCGCGCAAATCTGCACCGAAGCGGGTCTGCCCAAGGGTGTCGTCAACATCGTCACCGGCGACGGCACGGTGGGCGAGGCCATCGTCAACCATGAAGACATCGACAAAATCGCCTTCACCGGCTCGACCGAAGTCGGGCGTATCATCCGCCGCGCGACAGCCGGCACTGGCAAAGCACTGACGTTGGAATTGGGCGGCAAGTCACCCTATGTCGTGTTCGACGACGCGGATATCGACAGCGCGGTCGAAGGGTTGGTTGACGCGATCTGGTTCAATCAGGGTCAGGTCTGCTGTGCCGGATCACGTCTGATCGTACAAGAAGGTATCGCCGACCGCTTTTATGCCAAGCTGCGCAGCCGGATGGCGGGGCTGCGCATTGGCGACCCGCTGGACAAGGCCATCGACATCGGTGCGTTGGTCGACCCGACACAATTGGCCGCGATCACGCGCATGGTCGATGCTGGGGCCCACGAGGGCGAGGTCTTTCGCGCGCCCTGCCCCCTGCCCGACCAAGGCTGTTATTATCCGCCCACGCTGATCACCGGCTTGTCGCCGTCGTCGATCCTGATGCAGGAAGAAATCTTTGGCCCCGTGCTGGTCGCAACCACCTTCCGCACCCCGGCCGAGGCCGTGCAGCTCGCCAACAACACACGCTATGGCTTGGCCGCCTCGGTCTGGTCGGAAAACGTGAACCTGGCGCTGGATGTCGCCCCGAAACTGGTGGCGGGCGTTGTCTGGGTGAATGGAACCAACATGTTCGACGCTGCCGCCGGGTTTGGTGGCCTGCGCGAAAGCGGCTTTGGCCGCGAGGGCGGCTGGGAAGGCCTGGCAGCCTATACCAAACCCCGCGTGAAGGCGCAGGCGTTGAAACCCATCGCGCCCGTGGCCGCGCCCAAAGACGCCAAGGTCGACACGCTGGACCGGACGGCAAAGCTGTTCATCGGCGGCAAACAAAAACGCCCCGATGGGGGGTATTCACAACCGGTCTGGTCGCCCAAGGGCGCATTGTTGGGCCATGTGGGCATCGCCAGCCGCAAGGATATTCGCAATGCGGTCGAGGCCGCCCATGCCGCCAAAGGCTGGTCGAAAACCACCGGCCATCTGCGGGCGCAAATCCTGTATTATATCGCTGAAAACCTGACCGCCCGGGCCGATGAATTCGCCCATCGCATCAATGAAATGACCGGAAAACGCAATGGCGCACGCGAGGTCGAGGCCAGCGTGTCGCGCCTGTTCTCATATGCCGCCTGGGCTGACAAATATGATGGCGCGGTCAAACCCGTGCCGATGCGTGGCGTGGCCCTGGCCATGAACGAACCGGTCGGCGTGATCGGCGCCTTCTGCCCGGATGACGTGCCACTGCTGGGTCTGGTGTCCCTGGTCGCCCCGGCAATCGCGATGGGCAACCGAGTGATCGCCGTGGCCTCGGACCCTTATCCGCTGGCGGCGACCGATTTTTATCAGGTGCTGGAAACCTCGGATGTGCCGGGCGGTGTCGTGAACATTCTGACAGGGCCGCACGCGGGCCTGGCCGACCCCATGGCCGGCCACCTGGATGTCGACGCGGTCTGGAGCCATTCGGGTGCCGACATTTCAACCCTTGTCGAACGCGCCGCGGCCGGAAACCTGAAACGCACCTGGGTAAACCACGCCCGTGGGCGCGACTGGTTCAGCCCCGACGCCGAAGGGCGCAGCGTCCTGGCCCAAGCCACCGAGGTCAAAACCATCTGGGTGCCCTACGGCGAATAACCCGGTCAAACCCACCAAAAAAGGCCACGCGATTTGCGTGGCCTTTTGCGTTACGTCGGTCCCCAGCTCATTCAGCGTTTGGGCTTAGACCGCCAACTGTCGATCCAGCGGCCAAACCGACCCTTGGCCTCATCCGCGCGCGCATCGACACGGTCCCAGGCCTCGCCGGCCTCGTTCAAAGCCGGATCAATCGAGCGTTCGCGAAACTGGCGCCACATGGCGCGGACAAACAGCACCGCGATGACCAGGAAGACGAAGAAAAAGATGTTGAACCACGGGATCACCCGCGCATCCGGCCCATCGATCGGTTTGATCGCGACAGCGTTCGGGAACACCGAAATCAGTTCGTTGCGCCATCCATAGTGGGTCATCACCGCCCATTTCGGTTCTTCCGGCGTCGAGCGTAGATCATCCGCCTGGGTCTGAAGGTTGGCCGTGTCGAACTTGAAATAGGGCGGCCAGGACCAGCCCGTGTCCTCGTTGCGAAACACCATGGGCTCTTCTCTGTTGTGCACCACAAAGCCGAGCAGGGAGCTCTTGCGCCGAACGGTCTGAATGAACTGCACATCCCGGTTCACCAGTTCGGCCGACTGGTCGTCCGGCTTGGCCCAGAAGACGCGGGTCCAGTCGTTCAGGTCCTGCCGCTCCTGATAGGTATTTACCACCCGCACGATGTCGTGCTGCGGCAAGGTATAGTGCAGCAGCAGGAACATAACGATTGCAACAGTCGCGCGCAGTGTCCATTTCAAGTAAGTCATTTGAACCTCAGAAAAAATTGATGAGATAGAGCAGCAACAAGGCCGCCAGCGCCGGTATTACATAGACCAGCAGGATCAGCTTGGGGCGAATGCCGCTCTGATATTCGACCATGCCGTCGTGGATGAAGGCCTCGCGCTCAGGGCTGTCACCGTCGCCCGGATGATCTTCGACCCAGCGATCTTCCAGCTTTTCTTTGCGTATGGATCGCGAATAGAAACTGATCGCCAGATACGCGACGCTCAGGCCCAGAAAGCCGAAGACAAGCAGCCTGATAAGTCCCACGTCACCTCCTCCTGATTGCGCCCCATGGGCCCACGAGATCGATCATATCGTCTTTCTTGGGCGGTGGTGGCGTTTTTTCAACCACTTCACGCCCGCCAAACAGCGCCTCACGCGCGCCCGCCTTGTTTGCCATATAGTCACGATACAGGAATTCCGCCACGTATTCCTTTTTCGCATCCGGCCATGTGGCATAGGCCGCATAGAACGCCTGTTTGTTGCAGATAAACAGTTGGCGAATGTCCAACGGCGCCAATTCCGCCAGCAACTGGTTCACCAGATCGCGGTCCGGATGGTTCGGTTTTGCACGCAACGTATAGAAATACGCCGGGTGTTTCGAGGTGATGCGCGGCCACTTGCCGCCGTTTTCCGCCCAGCGCACCAGCCCTGCCAGCGCCTGGAATTCCTGGGGCAGATCCGTGCCCATCCGCTGGGCCAACTGGCGCAATTCACGCGCTGACATCTGCCCCATGTCCAGCCCCGCCGAGGTCGCGGCATCCACCAGGATGAAGTCCATCTTCTGGCGCAGGATGGTCGCCCCGTTCACGCCCCGCGCCTTGATCACCGGTTCGACCAGTTCGTTCAGCTCCAAAAACGTGGCAATCCCGTTTGGTTCATCACGGCCAAACACATTCGCCACCGGGATTTTCCCCAGCGCGGGTTTTTCTTCCATCGCGATCACCGCCGGGTGTTCGACATCGCGAAACACATACAGCCCGCCGAAATGGGTGGTGTGGAAATTGTCCTGGCTATAGGTCGCGCGTTGCAGATCCACGGGCACCTTGGTCACGTCCCCGGTCTGTTTGGCCAGCCCGATCATGTCTGCGATCAGCACGTCGTCAAACCATGCATCCGGTTCGGTCTGAAACTGGTTGATCTTGTCGGACAACTCGCGGGCGTTGGCCACATGGGCCTGGGTCGTGTCGGCCTCGACCGTAATCTTGCGAATGTCGAACAGTTTTGCGGCCGTCGACACCTCATAGACCGAATTCATCAGCTCGCCCGCCACCGCGTCATGGGCGGTCAGGGCGAACAGTTTCGCCTCGTTGTCCTCAATAAACTTGCGCAAAATCCCGCGCGAGGTCGAGAATTTGGCGTTCAACAACGGCGCGGTGCGTTGGTCCGTGGTCAGGATGATGAACTGTCGATTACAGCCATTGGGGTTCAGATACAGGTGATCCCCCAGCTCATCACCAACCTCCGGCGCATAGCCCGAGATATCCATGTGGAATTCGTCCAGCTGCGTGCGCCGCCCCGTCAGACTTTCCAGCGCCCGGTTATAGCGTTCGATCAGCGCGGGGCTGTCGACCCGGATTAAGTTGCCGAACATGAGGCCACGTTGGATGAGGCGTTTCATAATCTTACACCATCGATAGAACCTAGATCGTTTTTTAGCCTGTCCCACTCCCGTTTGAGAATATGTTGCGAGGTTTTCAGCAGCTCGTCTGCGATCTGACCAATTTCCTCATCACGTGCTTCCATGGCCTTTGTTAGTTCTCTCAGCACGTCAACCAAACGATCATAGTCGACATCATCAGCATTCATGAGCAGCCTTATTTTACCGCTAAGAAGCGCAAGCTCTTCCCAGTCGTCATGCATTTCGCCTGCGGTAATCGTTTTTGCATAATAGGTTGAGAGCTGGTTCCTCAAATCGTTGATCCACGCTTGTCGGAATTCACCAATCTTCAATTGAGCGGCAATTTTCCTGTTGGCGGCTTCCTGTCGGTCCGCTTTTTTGTTGGAGAGAAGCGTCGTGAGAAAAGCAAGAAAGGAGACTAAGAAGAGTGTCCCAAGGGAAATCATGACGCCATCATAAGTTGATACCAGTGCCTCAACTTTTTCAATGAAAGAACCGGGGAATTCACCCAAAACGATAACAACCACTGGTAACAATGCGACGAAAGTCAAAACTGCAAAAATAGGAAGCAGTACAAGCATTACCCCTTACCCTCCAGATACCGCC
>DFBF01000120.1:20858-24186 GCA_002367285.1 Rhodobacteraceae bacterium UBA3087
TCAGAATCCGCATAGCGGTTGATTTCCTGGATCACCATCTCGACCGTAATCGGTTGGCGCAGTTCTTTGATCATGCCCAGTTTTGTGTCGTAATCGCGCAGCAGGAACAGGTCGGGTTCTTCCATCCATTCGTCCGGCAGTTCAAAGTCCATCGCGCGCACCTTAACCGCATCAGTGATGTTCTTGATGGCGCGACCCGTGAAGCGCGGATCGGCCTCTTGAATGCCCTTCAGATAGGTGCCCAGCTTGGCAATCGTGTCCAGCTTGCCAATATCTGACGACACACGGTCATAGACCTGCACCAGCCCCGCCTCGTGCGGCCTTTCGTGGCTTTCGAACGATTTCGCCACGGCCTTTTTGATTTCCTGCGCCGCGAAAGGTTCGAAATCGCCCAGCGGGATGTCGTGGTTCTTGCCCATCAACAGGTTCAGGATGTCGACATAATCGTCCCGCGTGCGCGGACCATCGACCAGGAAACGCGCGCCCGCCCTTTGACGCAGCGCATCGTCCACATTCTCGGGATAGTTGGAAAACATGCCGAACGTGCAGTTTCCACGCACGACCGTGTTGGCACCGGCAAAGCTCTCCATCAGCACAGCGGTAATCTCCAACTGCCCTGCACTGGACTGCCGATCCCCGCGTTTGCCCGCCAGTTGGTCGATGTCATCAATCGTGCCAAAGCCGATCACATTCGGGTCAATCACGTTGTTGAAAAACGCCTTGGCATTCTGCGCCGATTTGCCCTGATAGCTGTCGATGCTGTCCGTCGACAGGTTCTGATACCGGAACGGATAGCCCGCCGTTTCGCAATAGCCATGGATCAGCCCAGCCATCATCTGGATCAGCGTGGTTTTACCCGTGCCCGGCATGCCATCGCCCATGAAGGTAAAGATGAAACCACCCAGTTCGGCAAACGGGTTCAGTTTCCGGTCAAAATCATAGGCCATCAGCATCTTGGCCAGCTTCATCGCCTGATATTTGGCAATGTGGTTGCCCACGACCTCGTTCGGCTTTTTAAAGCTCATGGTCAGCTTGCTGCCACGTGCTGCGCGCGAGGGGGTGAAGCCGGAAATCGTCAGATCATCCGCCTCGACCCGGAAATTGTTTGCCGTAAACGCCGCCAGGCGCGGCGCGGTTTGGGCCCGCAAAGCCACCTTTTCCATCAGCTGTTCAGCGAAGGCCATGACGGTCGGCACCAGCTTTTCGTCCGTATCCGCAAAGGTGGCGATTTCCTGGTCCAGCTCCCATAACGCGCCGTGCAGCCCCAGGCCCGCGTTGTCGGTCAGCACCTCTTCCACCGCACCGATTTCCACGGATACCTCAGAGGTATGAGCGGCCAAAAGGAACGCCGTTGCATTGGAAAACACCGACAGAACCACCAGGCTTTCCGCCGCCAACAGCTCGGAAAACGCGGCCGCTTTGTCCTTGCCCAAAGCGCCTTCCAGATTGGCACGTTTCAGCGCCTCAAGGCCCGTCTGTTCGGCGAAACCATCGCCAACCGTCATGGCAATCGCAAGTGCACGTCGCAGGGAATGCAACACGGTGGCTTGCAGCGGTGACACCAATGGGTCACCCCCATCCGCCGCCTCGATCCGGTCCGCCAGATGCACCCCTTCGGGCCGGGCCGTCGACCGTGTCACCAACCCCGGCGTGGTCGAACGGAACCGGCGCCGCGTGCCAACACCCGGCGAGCGTTCGGGCGCCGTCAGAGCCACCTTGGGCTTGGCAATCCGGGGCGTGTGATCCAACCCCTCCAACATCCCGGCCGCGGCGTCATAATGCGCACGGATTTCCTCTTCACGAAGCTCCATTTGATCGGACGGAAGGCTCATCTCAATATCCCATTTTCTTGCTCAAACACGTCGGAGACCTGCCCCGTTCACCTGTAACTCAGCACCCGACCACCCGGGTTGACCACGAATTTGCGTATGTCCCGAAACCCCGGTGGGTTCTTTTCGGCCAGCACCTGATAGGGGCGCTGGGGCAGAATGATCGAGCGATCCAATCGTGTCGCGCCGGTGTCCGCACCGCGCCCACCAAACGGATCCAGCGCGAAAATCTCGCGTTCAACAGATCCGAACCAGCCGTTCTTCTCCAACTCGACCCGTTCGCTTTCCAACTCCTCGACCGTCCAGGCCAACACCCAGTCTTCGCCGGGCGGTGATTTCGCCTGCTCCAGCACCTCGCGCAGCGGGCCCGACTGCTTGGTGAACCTGTGCGAATACATCGGCCCCACGTGGATGCGGCGCAGCCGTTTGGGGTGCAGATCATCGAAATCGCGGTCAAAGCCGGATGCGATGGTAACCAGCTTTAGCCCGCCCATCGCCTGAGCCATCAGATGGGCCTGGACCTGCGGCCAGCGTCGTTCATCTTTTGGCAGAGCGATCCGACCGGTGTCCTCGACCTCCATCAGGTAAATTGTCGGGATGTTCTGCGCGCTGTCATAAACCGCCCAATGCACCAGATACGAGCGGCGTTGATCCTGCCCCTGGTGGCCATTGTTACCCAACCAGATCACATCCGGATCGTTCTGCGGCCAGAACAATTCGCCCTTCTGCAATTCCTCGTAATACAACCGTTGCGACAGGGCGTATTGCAGACCTGTCGGGATGGTCAAGTCGCCAACAATCTGCTGAATCATCCGCGATTTCAGCTCTTTGGCCGTCGGCATCCCCTTTAGGTGCTTCTTCGCTTGCGCCGCATCCGAGGCCATCTGCAACAGTTCCGCCTGTACCGGAAATCCGCTTTCGTGACGATCAAACACCAGCGCGGGCCAGCCCGCGCCATCACCGCGCCCGGACCAGAAATACTTGTTGGCCAGCGCGCGAAAGGTGAACCCAAGCCCCATCAAATACCGCGCCAGGATCTCAACCTCATGTCGGTTCAGGTTGCCCTCGGCCTCCATCTGTCCGGCGACACGGGCCAGATGTCCGGTGATGCGCGCGAACTTGTTGAAATACCGCCGCGTGGTCTGCGTATCGCTCAGGAACGCGTGGTCAGTGGTGAGGGTGTCAGCTTCGGTCATGTCTTCCACCTTAATTCAAACCAGCCCTTCAATCGCAGGCCGGCCCGGCAAGGCCCGGCACCCAGAAGCTGAAAAAGAACAACACCTTGTCCACGAGCCAGATCAACGGGACCAAACAGATCAACAGAAACAGAGTGACCATTCCAATCTCCCCAATCCCGAATACGGCCATGACAAGGAACAGACCGAATGCCAAAGGAACAACTGCGCCCGCCCCCCATATCCGCATCAGATCCCGTCGCGTCATCTCCACCGGATAGATAAGGCGCAAGACGGGGCTCAAGCGCTGCGGGGCACTCATGC
>DFBF01000120.1:24194-26048 GCA_002367285.1 Rhodobacteraceae bacterium UBA3087
CGTTCGTCGGCTTTGGCCTTGGCCTCCAACACGTCGCGGGCGAACACCATGTGGTCCTCGTGGGCTTCCATCATGTCGGCCATTTTCTGGTTCGTCGCAGTGCCAATGGCGGCCATCGCGGCTTGGGCTTCCTTGTCGGTTTCCACACCGATTTCGTTGATCCGGTGCGCCACATCCTGCTGTTGCGCGGTTTTCAACGATTTCGACAGGGCGTCATACAGCACCACGCGTTGCTTGGTGTCTGTCTGCAACTTGTTGATCAAAACCATCTGCGTCGCCGCCTGGTTTTGCAGACTGTCAACCCAGGTCTTGCCCTTTTCGATATAGCGTTCCAGCGTCTGGGACTTGGCCAGCTTGACCTGCTCCTGCTGCACCATTTCGTTGTATTTGGCGTTCATCTCGGCCAATTCGGTTTCCAGTTTCGTGCGCGCGGCGGCGTCCTGTTCGACGGAAATCTTGTTTTCCAATCCAATGATCGTCGGGTCCATGCCGACGATTTCGGTGCGCAACGCGTCCAGCTCACCCACCGTCATTTCGCGTTCATCCAGCGTTTCGACCAGGTTGACGCCCACGCTTTCCTTCTGTTCGTTCAGCATCGCCAACTGCCCGTTCAGCAGCTGCACGATCGTGTCGGATTGCGCAATCAGCTCCTGCAACTTGTCGTCGATCGACGCCGTGCGCATGCGTTCCTGACGCAGGCTTTCCGATTTCCCCTTGGAGAAGACGCCAACAAAACTCTCCCACCCGGTTTTCGACCGCATTTCGTCGAAATCCTTGGAGAACCCGGACGTTACATCGTCCAGCCCCATGATCAGTTCGGCGATATTGGCGTTCATCGCGTCGGTATGCGCATGCACATCCGCAAGCGAGGCATTTTCGATATCAATGGATGCATCCGTGCGCGCCGTTTCAATCCGCGTTGTCAGCTCGGAAATCTTGGCCTGCGCCTCGGCCACCTGGGCCTGGCTTTCGCGGATCTGGGTCTCAAATGGGGTTTTGACGTCGGACATGAAGTTCCCTCGAAGTAAAATGCTGTAACATTCAGTTGGGGAGAGGTTAGCGCGATTTTAAGAGGGGCAACAGCCAGTTTTCCCGCAAGTTTGGCCGATTTCCACGGCTTTTCAATGCTGTTCAGGCGCACCAGAGCGGATGTGATGACGGCAGAACCGGGCGGAATGGCCCCCATTGCCCTAACCCAGAGAAGCCCTCGACCAGGCCCGCGACCCTGTGCGCAGGCAGCATCACGGCGCTGGTGTGCTGAGCGGGCTTGCCCCTGCGCGCACAAACCCCTAGGGCTATGCCCATGAAAATACTGTTTCTTGGTGATGTCATGGGTCGCGCCGGACGGCGGGCCATAACCGAACTCTTGCCCAAGCTGCGCGAGGACTGGCGGTTGGATTTCGTCGTGGTGAATGGCGAAAACGCGACCTCGGGCATGGGGCTGTCTGCGACACATGCCAAGGGCATTCTAGAGGCCGGGGCCGATGTAATCACCCTGGGCGACCACGCCTTTGATCAACGCGACATGCTGACGTTCTGTGAACAGGAAAAACGCATCATCCGCCCGCTGAACTTTGCCAAAGGCGCGCCGGGATCTGGCGCGCGGATTTTCAAGGATCAGCGCGGCCGCCAGGTTCTGGTCACACAGGTACTGGGCAATGTCTTCATGAAACGCGCCTTTAATGACCCGTTTTCAGCCATCGACACCGTGCTGCGCGCCAATCCTCTGGGCGGCAACGCGCAGGCGATCCTGGTCGATATGCACTGCGAGGCGACCTCGGAGAAAATGGCCATGGGCCGTTGGTGTGACGGGCGTGCCTCGGTCGTGGTCGGCACCCACACCCATGTGCCCAC
>DFBF01000120.1:26125-28609 GCA_002367285.1 Rhodobacteraceae bacterium UBA3087
TTCGTCACCGGCATGGTCAAAGGCCGCTTCTCCCCGGCCAATGGTGAGGCGACGCTGTCAGGCCTGTACGTCGAAACCGATGACCGCACCGGCAAGGCCACGCGGGTGGACATGGTCCGTCAGAGCGGATTGTTGCAACCCTCTGCCCCCAGCACACCCACATGACCCGCCACCTTGGCCTGATTGGATTTCTGATCCTGTTGGGTGCTGGCTGGGGTTTGACCGGTGTGCTGGCCAAATTCGCTGTCGATGGGGGATACCGCCCCTTTGGCATCATCTTTTGGCAGCTGGCGATCAGCACCCTGGTACTGGGCGGGCTGACTTTTGCGCGCGGCAAGGGCTTGTCTTTCGCGCCGCGCCACCTGGGCCTGTACCTGTTCATCGCGCTCTGCGGCACTGTGCTGCCCAACGCGACCGGTTATGTCGCGCTGACCCATCTGCCAGCAGGCGTCATGGCCATCGCCATCGCTGCCGTGCCGATGTTCGCCTTTCCCATCGCTTTGGCTCTGGGCAACGAACGGTTCAGCGCGCTGCGCCTCATGGGGCTATTCATCGGCCTGATTGGTGTCGCCCTGTTGGCTGGGCCCGAAAATAGTCTGCCCGCCGGGGCGGCGATCTGGGTGCCGCTCGCCTTGGTGGCGCCATTGATGTACGGCATCGAAGGCAACGTGGTTGCAAAGTTCGGCACCGGTGGGTTGGACCCGATCCAGACCCTGTTCGGGGCCTCATTTTTGGGCCTGTTCATTGCGCTGCCCATGGCTTTGGCCACCGACAGCTTCATTGACCCACGCAGCCCGTGGAGCATGGCGGATGTGGGCGTGATCGGCTCATCCGTCATTCACGCCTTCGTCTATTCCGGTTATGTCTGGCTGGTCGGGCGCGCTGGCCCCAGCTTTGCCGCGCAGGTCAGTTATCTTGTCACCGGGTTTGGTGTCATCTGGGCCATAACATTGCTGGGTGAAAGTTACTCAGCCTGGGTCTGGGCCGCGCTTGGCGTCATGTTCCTGGCCCTGTTCCTGGTGCAGCCGCGTGAAAGCAGCTTGCCCGCCCCCGCGCCCACCGCGTAAAACGATGAAAACCACGTATTGAAAGGTGGAAAATGGGGATTTTCGAGTTGAGCCAAACCGGCCAGGCCATCATGGCGCTGACCGTCGTGGCAATTATGTTCATCCTGTTTTTGCGCGAGACATTCCCGACCGAAGTCGTCGCCATCGCCGGTGTCGCGTTGATGCTGGTCACCGGCATCCTGCCCTATGACACCGCGCTGACAGTCCTGTCCAACCCCGCCCCCTGGACCATCGCCGCCATGTTCATCATCATGGGCGCATTGGTGCGCACCGGCGCGCTGGACTGGTTCACCAAAATCGCCGAGGCCCAGGCCGCCGACCGCCCCATGGTCGCGCTTGGCACCCTTATGGCCTTTGTTATCGTCAGCTCGGCGATCGTCTCGAACACGCCCGTGGTCGTCGTCATGATCCCGGTCTTTGTGCAACTGGCCCGCAAGATGGGTGTCGCCGCATCAAAGCTGCTGATCCCGCTGTCCTATGCGGCCATTCTGGGTGGTACGCTGACCCTGATCGGCACTTCGACCAACCTGTTGGTCGATGGTGTGGCACGCGCCAACGGCATGAAACCATTCACGATTTTCGAAGTCACCCCCCTGGGTCTGATCCTGGTCGCCTGGGGTATGGTGTATCTGTATTTCATCGCCCCGCGCATCCTGCCCGAACGTGACAGCATGGCAAACCTGCTGTCGGACCGGTCGCGCAAAAAGTTCTTTACCGAGGCCGTGATCCCGCCCGAAAGCAACCTGATTGGCCGCGAAGTCACCGGCGTGCAGCTGTTCAAACGCGAAGGCGTGCGGCTGATCGATGTCATTCGCGGCGACACCTCGCTGCGCCGTGATCTCAAGGGCGTGACGCTTCATGTCGGCGACCGCGTGGTGCTGCGCACGGCGATGACCGAACTGCTGTCGCTTCAGCGCGACAAAAGCCTGAAGCGCGTTGATCAGGTGTCGGCGGTCGAAACCACCACGGTGGAAACGCTGATTTCACCTGGTTGCAAGATGGTTGGCAAATCGCTGGGCGCGTTGCGGCTGCGTCGTCGGTACGGTGTCTATCCGCTGGCCGTGCACCGCAAGAACCAGAACATTGGTCGCCAGCTGGACGACCTGGTGGTGCGCGTTGGTGATACATTGTTGCTGGAGGGCAACCCCGCCGACATTCAACGCCTGGCCCAGGATATGGAACTGGTCGATGTTGCAAAACCATCCGCCCGCGCATTTCGTCGCGGCCACGCGCCGCTGGCCATTGCCGCACTGGTCGCGCTGGTCGCATTGGCGGGCTTTGGCGTCGCTCCGATCTTTCTGCTGGCCATTCTGGCCGTCGCACTGGTGCTGGTCACCCGCTGCATTGATGCAGACGAGGCCTTCGGTTTCGTCGATGGCCGCCTGCTGGCGCTGATCTTTTCCATGCTCGCCATTGG
>DFBF01000120.1:28706-34304 GCA_002367285.1 Rhodobacteraceae bacterium UBA3087
GTGGTCGTGACCCCCATCGCCATTGGCCTGGCCAGCGCCCTGGGCATTGATGCCCGCCCGTTGGTCGTCGCCGTCATGGTCGCGGCCTCGGCCAGTTTCGCAACCCCCATCGGGTATCAAACCAACATGCTGGTCTATGGCCCCGGCGGCTATCGCTTTACCGATTTCATGAAGGTCGGCATCCCGCTGAACCTGTCAATCGGCCTGCTTGCCTCGGCCATCATTCCGTTGATCTGGCCGCTGTGATCCTGCTGCGCGGCCATTGGCAACTGATCGCGCTGACGGCCCTGGTGGCCGCGCTGTGGACCACCCCCGTCATCGTGCCGTTGAAAATTCTGGTGGTGTTCCTGCACGAAGGATCACACGCGCTGGCGGCGCTCGTGACCGGTGGCTCGGTCGAGGCCATCACCCTGTCACCACGCGAAGGCGGCACTACGCTGACCTTGGGCGGCAACGCTTTCGTGCTGATGTCGGCGGGCTATCTCGGTTCACTGTTGATCGGCGTGGCGCTGTTTCTCGCCGCCCTGCGCAGCCGGGCAGACCGGTGGGTGATGGCGGGCATGGGCGCGCTCATGCTGCTGACCGCCGCGCTCTATATGCGCGAAAGTTTCGCGCTGATCTTCACACTGGCCACCGGCACCGCCCTACTGACCGCCGCCCGTTTCCTGCCCCATCAGGTTGCCGACCTGACCCTGCGTGTGATCGGGCTGACCAGCATGATCTATGTGCCGCTTGATATCTTCTCGGATACCATTGCACGCGCGCACCTGCCCTCGGATGCCCATATGCTGGCCCAAACCTTCGGCGGCACCACGGTGATGTGGGGTGGGCTTTGGCTGATCCTCAGCCTTGCGACCGTCGCCACAACGCTGCGCTATGCCACCGGATCAGACAGCAACATCACCTTGCGCACCCGCCCCACCTGAGGAGAAGGCCGCATGGCCGCCGACGAGGCATCAAGCGCGCCGCAAGGCGCACATTCGGGTACAGTCTAGAGCGGCCAGAATACCAGGATTGCTGGGATCGACACCGCAACCACCAGCACCTCCAACGGCAGACCGATACGCCAATAGTCGCCAAAACGATAGCCACCGGGCCCCAGGATCAGCGTGTTGTTCTTGTGGCCAATCGGCGTCAGGAACGCACAGGAGGCGGCCACGGCCACCGCCATCAGAAACGGATCCGGATCCTTGCCCAAAGCCTGCGCCATCTGGATGCCCACAGGGGCCGCCACAATGGTCGTGGCCGTATTGTTCAACACATCCGACAGGGTCATCGTCACGATCATCAGAACGGTCAACACAGCCCAGGCCGGCAGGCCCGCGGTCAGGTCCACCAGAGTGCCGGCAATCAGCTCGGTCCCCCCCGAACTTTCCAGCGCCGACCCCAGCGGGATCATGCTGCCCAACAACACCACGACGGGCCATTCTATATGGGTATACAGTTCGGCCAAGGGCACGATTTTGGCCAACACATAGCCGATGACAACAATGCCCAAAGCCACGGGCAGATACACCAGCCCGAAACTGGCCGCAGCCACCGCCGCTGCGAACATGCCAATGGCCAACCAGACCTTTTGGTCCTGGGTTACGGTCAGACCCCGTTCAGCCAAGGGCAGACAGCCCAGCCATTCGGTCACATCGCCTTCGGACCCTGCTGGCACCAGCAGCAACAGGATATCGCCCGGCCGGACTTCGGTTTTGCGCACCTGCTGACGGATCGTCTTGCCCGCCCGCGAAATCCCCATAAGGACCGAGCGCTGCCGCCAGGCCAGCCCCACAGCCTGGGCGGTCTTGCCCGCGATTCGGGCGTTTTCCGGCACCACGACTTCGATCTTTGACAGGCCTTCGCCCTCGGCGGTCAAATGCGCCTCGCGCCCCGGTTCGGCAAAGGACAGCGACAGCGCGGCACGGAATTCGTCCAGCGCCTCTGGGGTCGCTTCCAGCACCAAAGCGTCATGCGCCGCAATCATCGTATTGCGCTGGGTGCCGTATCGCCGCTTGCCATCCCGCACCAGGCCCAGGATGGCGACATCGTTCTTCTCGGCGTCTGCCTCAAGCTCCTTCAGCCGCTTGCCGATCAGTTTTGACCCCTCGGGCACGGTCAATTCGGCCACATACTGACCAAATTCGTCCATCGGATCGGCGCCACCTTTCGCGGCCTCGGGCTGCGGGATCAGGCGCCAGCCGATCAGCGCCACAAAGATCAGGCCCGCAATCGCCGTCACCCCACCCACGGGGGCAAAATCGAACATGCTGAACGGCTCGCCCAGGGCCTCGCCCCGGATCGAGGCGATGATGATATTGGGTGGCGTACCGATCAGCGTGACCATGCCCCCCAGGATCGTCGCAAAAGACAGCGGCATCAGCGAAAGCCCCGGCGCGCGGCCCGCCTTGCGGGCGGTTTGAACATCAACTGGCATCAGCAACGCCAGCGCGGCGACGTTGTTCATAAAGGCCGACAAGACGCCGCCAATGGCCCCCATCAACGCAATATGTGCGCCCAGGGACCGCGACGCGTCCACCAATGTGCGGGTGATCAGAAACACCGCCCCCGACCGCACCAATCCGGCCGAAACCACCAACACCAGCGCCACCACCAACGTGGCAGAGTGGCCAAAGCCCGAAAACGCGTCCTTGGTGGGCACAACGCCCAACACAACACCTGCCATCAGCGCGGAAAAGGCCACGACATCATAGCGGAACCGGCCCCACAAAAACAGGCCGAACACAGCGCCAAACAGCGCGAAAAGAATGATTTGATCACTGGTCATGGCCAAGGGATAGCGCGACGCGGCGGCAAGGTCACGCCCCAAGCCCCCCCTGTGTCAGGAAAAGATCACCGGATAGAGCGACGCCAGAAGCAGCGCCGCCATTGTGCCGTTGAACAGGCGCAACCGCATCGGGTTGGTCAACACGCGTTTGATCTGTTGCCCCAGCACGGTCCAGACCGACACGGTCGGCAGGTTCACGGCCCCAAAGATGACCGCAACAAACAGCACGGCGGACAAATCCCGCGCCGGTGCATAGGCCGTGATCGCCGTCAGCGCCATGGCCCAGGCTTTCGGGTTCACCCATTGAAAGGCGGCGGCTTGCAGGAACGACAAAGGCGTGCCGCCAGCCTTGCCCGTGCCCGGCTGACCAGCGGTGGCAATCTTCCAGGCCAGCCACGTCAAATAGACGACACTGCCCCCCTTCAAAACGGTATAGGACACCGGAAACGCATCAAACAGCTGCATCAACCCGCCCCCCACCAACACCACCATAAAGGTAAAGCCCAACCCGATCCCCAGCATATGCGGGATCGTGCGGCGAAAGCCGAAATTGGCACCCGAGGCCATCAGCATCAGGTTGTTGGGCCCCGGCGTGACCGAGGAAACAAAGGCGAAGGCCAGGAAGGCCGAGATGAGCTCAATTGACATGGCGCAATAATTGGCGAAACCATGCGCATGAAGATTGCAAATCACCAAAGCTATGCGAAAAAGGCGCAATTATTGATGAAATCAGACAATATTACCGCGCGAATATTGCGCGAACTGACCCGTGACGGGCGCCTGCCCAACACCGAGCTGGCCGAGCGAGTCGGCCTGTCCCCGTCCGCCTGTCTGCGCCGGGTTCAGGACCTGGAACGGCGCGGCGTGATCCGCGGATATCGCGCCGTGCTGGACCCTACTGCCATGGGCGTGGGTTTTGTTGCCTACATCACGGTCGGTCTGTCCGACCACACCAAGGCGGCCCAAGAGGGGTTCGAACGCGCCGTCGCCCGGTATCACGAGGTGCGCGAATGCCACAATATCACCGGCACCGTCGAATACCTGCTGCGCGTCGAGGCCGAAGACCTGCACGGCTATAAGGCGTTTCACACCGACAAGCTGGGCACCCTGCCGCAAGTGCATCAGATCGTCACCCATGTTGTGATGGACTCGCCCAAGGATGAACGGGCCTAGGTCCGACTGGATCAAGCCCACGGCCCCGACCACTGCCCCGTCCACGGCCCACGCCCCCTTGCCCCACCCCCGCCGCCTGCGCTATGGAACCGGGAACTCAAATTTACTGTCGGAGGTTGCCATGGCTGGCCACTCAAAATGGGCAAACATCCAGCACCGCAAAGGTCGCCAGGATAAACTGCGCTCGAAACTCTTCTCGAAACTCGCCAAGGAAATCACCGTGGCCGCCAAAATGGGCGACCCGGACCCCGACAAGAACCCGCGCCTGCGCATGGCGGTGAAAGAGGCGAAATCGCAATCCGTGCCCAAGGACGTGATCGACCGCGCGATCAAGAAATCCCAGGCGGGCGAAGGCGAAAATTACGACGAAATCCGTTACGAAGGCTATGGCCCCGGCGGCGTTGCCGTGATCGTCGAAGCCATGACCGACAACAAGAACCGCACCGCCTCGACCGTGCGCTCGACCTTTACCAAGAACGGCGGCAACCTGGGCGAAACCGGCTCGGTTGGCTTCATGTTCGAACGCAAAGGCGAAGTGACTTATGGCGTGGGCGCGGGCGACGCCGACACCGTCTTTGAGGCCGCCATCGAAGCCGGCGCCGAGGATTGCGAAAGTTCGGACGAAGGCCACGTCATCACCTGCGCCGACAGCGATCTGAACGAAGTGTCTACCGCGCTGGAAACGGCGCTTGGGGAATCGGATTCAACCAAACTGGTCTGGCAACCGACCACCACGACCGAGCTGGATCTGGAAGGCATGGAAAAGCTGATGAAGCTGATCGACGCCCTGGAAGACGACGACGACATCCAGCGGGTGACTGCCAATTTCGAGGCCTCCGACGAGGTGCTGGCGCAACTCTGAACCGATGCGTCAGGTCGCAATGCAAAGCCCCGGCCATTGGTCGGGGCTTTTTTTGTTTTGCTGACAGGCGGGAAATGAATCACCAGCGCGGTCAGACCGAATTCTATTGAACATGTCAAAGTGATCTCGCAACCCGACGGAATAGATTGTCACTTCGAGGATCGCGCCATCCCCAAGCCAGCGTCTTGTCATCCCGACCTCTTTGCGAACGAAATTCTACGGGAGAACGTGGTGTTGGTCGGCGATGGCCAACGACAACAGTGCTGCATGCCGGTCTTGCCCCCTTTCCAGCCCCCCGCCCACATACCGGGTCACCGCGTTGACCTCCAAGTTCTTCAGGTGCTTGGCAATCGAATGCATGACGGCGCTTGCGTTGGTGCAGATGCGGTCTTTCAACGCCATCACCTGTTCGACCCAGATTTGCTTCAGGACGGGGCTTGCGCTTGGCGCGCCATTCGGATCAAGTCGGCGCCATGACCCAAGCCAATCGCCCTATCGCCGGTGTTGCCTGGATGCTTGTCACCGGCTTGTGTTTTGTCGGCGTGACGGCCGTTGTGAAACATGTCGGGCGCGGTGTGCCTGCCGCCGAGGCCGCGTTTCTGCGATACCTGCTGGGGCTGGTGTTTCTGTTCCCGATGATCCGCCCCCTGATGAACGCACAGCTGTCACGCCGCGGCCTGGCGCTGTTCACCCTGCGCGGGGCGGTGCACACGGGCGGCGTGATCCTGTGGTTCTATGCGATGACCAAAATCACCGTCGCCGAGGTCACGGCGATGAATTACATGAACCC
>DFBF01000120.1:34362-37063 GCA_002367285.1 Rhodobacteraceae bacterium UBA3087
CTGATCGGCGCGCTGATCATCCTGCGCCCGGGGTTCCGAGAGCTGAACTCGGGCCATTTAGCGATGCTGTTCACCGCCCTGTCCTTTGGCGCGTCCTACCTGATCGCCAAGCGCATGACCTCTGAGGCCAGCGCGACCGTGGTTGTCGCCATGCTGTCGATTACTGTGACCATCGGCCTTGCGCCCTTTGCCTGGGCGGTCTGGGTTCCCCCGACAGTTGAACAACTGGCCTGGTTGTTCCTGGTCGCAGCCTTTGCCACGGCGGGGCATTATTCCATGTCCATGGCCTTTGCCGCCGCGCCGGTGTCGGTCACCCAACCCGTCACCTTCCTGCAACTGGTCTGGGCGGTCACGCTGGGCGCCGTCGTGTTTGGCGAACCGGTCGACAGCTGGGTCGTTGCCGGGGGGGCCTTGATCATGGGCGCCGTCAGCTTCATCACCCTGCGCGAGGCCATGGTGAAACGCCGCTCTATCACCCCGCCTGCCGAAAGCACGCGGATCTGATCAGGCCCTAGCAGACAATGACGACCTCTGCCTCGACCACCTCGACCCCTTTGGCGCGCAAGGCCTTGATCTGGGCCATGACCTTGTCGGACGCATCATAGGTTTCCAGCGACACTTTCTTAAGGCCGCGCAGTTTCAGCAGCGGTGACAGGTCATCCAGCTCAAGCCCCAACAGCTCGATCCGTTCCAGTTTGCGCAAGCCACCCAGGTCCGACAGGTCGCTGACCTCGGAATAAGACAGATCCAGCACGCGCAGGTCTTTCATCCCCCGCAACAAAGCCAGATCAGCAAAATTTGAATTGCCGATTGCCAGTTCGCGCAGCCCGGTCAGACTGCGAATGGGTGTATAGTCCGACACATCCAGTTGCTGCACATGCAATAGATGCAACCGCGGC
This sequence comes from Rhodobacteraceae bacterium UBA3087, assembly GCA_002367285.1. GTDB lineage: Bacteria > Pseudomonadota > Alphaproteobacteria > Rhodobacterales > Rhodobacteraceae > Aliiroseovarius_A. The sequence goes on from DFBF01000120.1 coordinate 35,262, forward strand.
AAAGCGGACAGGCCGGACAGGTCGGTCACGCGCGAGGCCCCGATATGCAGTTCTTTCAGCGCGCCCAGCGTCGCAATATCGTCAAGCGAGGCGAAATCATTATAGCTGGTCATCAAGACGCGCAGGTGGTCCATCGTGCCCAGCACGGCATACTCCGCCAGCCGTGCACTGTCCAAATCCAGCGTCTCGCACCGCGTGGCGATGCATTCAGCCACCCGCGCATTGCCCCGTTCCAATCGTTGGGTGGCATAGTCGGGGGTCGTGTCGACCTGACAAGCCGCCAAAATTGCGCCCGCCAGAAATATTGGCAAAAATCGCTTCATGTCTAAACCTCCGGTCAAACAGAAAAGGGGCGCCCGAAGGCACCCCTTGATCGTATGGCTGGCGCTTATTCGGCCCAGCTGACACCGGTCAGGTCATTTGCCTGGGTCGGCGCATTTTCCCACAGCCCCTGAATACGGGCGTCGGCCACGCCGGTTTTGGCCAGCTGGAACAGGTATCCGTTCACGTAATCCTCGGCAATCATACGCTGTGCCTGTTGGTTCAGTTGGGTGCGCATGGCCACATCGGATGTGATCTCCAGCTTTTCGATCAGCGCCTGGAAGTCCGCGTTGTCATACTGAAAATAGTACTCCGGCCGGGCATAAATGTTGATGTCGGCGGGTTCCGTATGGCTGATGATGGTCAGGTCGAAATCCTTGCCCTTGAACACCTGTTCCAGCCATTGCGCCCATTCCAGATTGCTGATTTCGGTTTCAATCCCGACGGCGCGCAATTGTGCGGCGATGATTTCCCCCCCCCGACGCGCATAGGCAGGCGGCGGCAGCATCAGGCGCAGGGTCAAGCCCTCCGGCGCGGCCTCGGCCAACAGGGCACGGGCCATGTCGGGATCATAGGCAGAGCCACCGGTCAGATCGACATAGTCCGGGTTGTGCGGCGCGAAATGCGTGCCGATCGGCGTGCCAAAGCCGAACATGGCGCCGTCAATGATTTCCTGTCGGTTGATCGCGTGGGCGATTGCCTTGCGGATGCGGATGTCTTTCAACGCCTCGGCCTGGTTGTTGGTGGACAGGATCGTTTCGCCTTCGGTCGAGCCAACGATGACGTTGAACCGCGGGTCGGCTTGAAACTGGCTCAGGGTTTCGGGGGCCGGAAAATTCGGGAAGGCGTCGACATCGCCCGCCATCAACGCCGCGAAGGCCGCGTTCGGGTCGGAAATGAACTTGAACGTCGCCTTGGACAGCGCCGGCGCGTCGCCCCAATAGGCCGCGTTGCGCGTGATGGTCACATGGTCGCCCTGCACCCATTCGTCAAAGGTGAACGGGCCAGTGCCAACCGGTGCCGTGGCCGCGTTCGCAGCGCTTTCGGGTGCCAGAATGACCGCGTCCCCCCAAGCCATGTTGAACGGGAAATTGCCGTTCGGGGCAGACAGTTTCACGGCCACGGTCGCTGCGTCCACCGCCGTCACGGTTTCGATCCCGGCGAACAACGCCTTTTGCGCGTTGGTCGATCCTTCGGCCCGCGCGCGGTCCAGCGAAAACACCACATCCTCGGCGTCCATGGCGGATCCGTCATGGAACATCACACCTGTGCGCAGGTGGAACGTATAGGTCAGACCATCCTCAGAGACATCCCAAGCGCTGGCCAGGCCGGGGTTCACCGCCCCATCGGGGCCAAACCGTGTCAGGCCTTCGAAGATGTTGGCATAGACCACCTCGTCAATCGCCGCGGCGGCGCCACCGGTCGGGTCCAGGTTTGGCGGCTCCAGAACCATGCCGATATTGATCGTGTCCTGGCCTGCC
>DFBF01000223.1 GCA_002367285.1 Rhodobacteraceae bacterium UBA3087
ACCATGCGCATGGCCCCGGACACGTCACCGGGCGGAATGCCTGCTTCTTTCGCCTCGGCCATCGTCTTGATGATCGCGGACAAGGCACGGGCGCGCCCACCAGCATCGAAGGCTTGCAGGGGGCGGATCGTGTCACTCCCCACCTCGGCCCCCAGCTTGGCCGTCGCTTCGTCAGCCAGCAGCGCCGCGATGGGTTGCAGCGTCCAGATTGCGAGCTGGCGCTGCGCCTCGCGGACCACCGGGCCGGTTGCAGCGCGGTTCAACAGGGACGGCAGGACACCGTAAGCCATGCTGATGCCCTCGCGCGCCGCTGCCAGCGTCTCGGCCGTCATGGATTTTGACAGATCCGGTGAAAGCTGATCCGGGCGCTGCCCTATCTGGGGGTTCATCCCCGCCGCCGTCGCCTGGGCAACGCCTTCGACCACCAGGGTAGATCCCCGCCGCCCTTTAAACTCGCCACGCATGGATGCCATGTCCTCGGCCCCGGTATCCGGCAGGGGCACGATCAGCGAGCCAAGCGGGGCATTCTCAAACGTTTCACCAAGCGCCGATTCCACCGCATGGAGCATGGCCCCGGTAAGGCTGGACCGGCGCAACGGGGCGGTGCCTATCCATGGCGTCAGGTTGTCCGATCCGATCCGCAGGTGCAGCACCTCGGCAGCAAGGGCGGTTACGGTGCGCCCGCCGCCCGCCTCGGGGATGGACAGGCGATAGGCACGCGGGCGTCCGTCGCGTGTGGTCACATCCCAATCTGTCGCGGGCACCAGGCCGAGATCAGTGATCAGATAGACCGCCTCGCCATTGAGTGCGACTGCGCGGGCGATCATCGCCATGGTCTGCCGGGTCAGCAGCTCGGTGCCGGTTACATCCGCCATGGCGAATCCACCTTCCCAGAGGCTAACGCAGCTCTGAACCGTCGCCGTCAGCTCGGCCACACCGCGCCGCCCAGATATGTAGCTATCTCGCGCCGCCATCACATGGGCGGTGTAACCCGACCCGGATGAGCGCGCCTCGATCGGGCGCAATTTATTCAAGAGCCATCCAATCATAATTATCTCCACCGATTTGAGGCATGACGCCGGACGACGCTATGTGTGGCTTCGCCCACGGGTTGCCAGTCGCGAGCCTCGATCTGGGCTTGCGGGTAGGCTGGTTTCGTGACGGCGCTGATCTCGATCAGATCCGCCGCGCGGATGGTACGCAGGATCGATGTTCCGCGTTCTTCAACTGTTTCTCCACCGGGCCGGACCCGGAACCCAGGAGACAGGCCGCGCACCAGACCGGCGGCATGGGCCGACAAGAAATCCCGAACATACGTAACCTGAGCCATGTTGGGGCTGATCCTCGCTTCTGCGGTCAACGCGTCATCAGTTTCGGTCAGGGTCAGAGTGCCTGCGGACCGTGAGGCAAGCGGTTTGTCGAAGTCATGGCCTGCAAGGAAATGTACATCCTCGCCGCGTTCAATCCGATCCGCGAAGGCGCGGGCCGCGATCATCTCCCGACGCTCGCGTCCCATGCCCACACGCTCGGCCAATACGGTTTCCCGATTGTAGGGAAAGGTTGCCAGAAGGCAGGTTTCCCCGCCTTCCGTGCGCAGCTCAAGGCTACCTGTGTGAGCACCCCAGAGCATTAGGCCAGCTCCAGTCCGGTCAGAACTTCCAGCTGCGTCGGACGCGCAACTGTGACGTCCATCGTTGCCAGCGCGGTCAGCCGCAATCCACCCGACGCGGCGTCGGAAAACGGATCGCGGATCATGTCCACTGCCCCCCATTTGCCAACGAAGATCGGGGCCACGCCACCGGCTTTAGTGGTCAACAGGGCCGAGCAGGCGGACGGCGAACCGCTTGGCGCGACGAGCGCGTTGTGCGACATGGACAGACTGCCCAGTTTGGCGGCGAGGCGGTCCCATTCGGTGATACCACTACCGGCGTCCCAGACTGCTCCATCCATGAAATTCCACAACTCGGGCCGTACCAGACCGCTGACAGCCTTCGGACCTGAGGCCGAATTTGCGGTGATGAACCGCGTTACGGCAGCTCGGAACGCCGCCCAATCTGCGGACGCGCCGATTGCGGTGCTGGTGATACCATAGGTCGCCGATCCGGCGATAACGCCCAACGGTTCACCCGATGCACCAGAGCCCAGGAACACGACTCGATCCATCTCAACCCCGATAGCGGCGTTGACATCCCGCCGCACAGCCTGTTCCAGCGCCGCGCCCGACTGTTTCAGCGTCTTACGGGTGATTCTCATCTGGACGCCAAGGGTCTGGTCCGGGGCCAGCGCTTTGTCGGTCGTCTGGAACGCCTGTGCCGCGCCTACGTCACCGGTTTCGCTGGTTTGCCAGCCCACAGACGCGCCCTGGGTCACCACTGGCCATTCGATTTCGCCGTGGTCGATGCTGATCATCTGCGCGCCCATTTGCGCGGCAACAGAGCCGGGGAACAGCCGGTCGATGATTGGACGGGTTTGCATCGGATCGGGTGTCCCAGTGGCAATGGTTTCACCCGCGCGGGCTTCCAGAGCCTCCCACGGCACCGGCAAACCCTGATAGGTTCCGTTGCTGCGGAGTTCGGTCACAACCTCCGCTGTGCGCCCGTCGATCTGGTGACCGTGATCCAGTGCCATTGCGATCTGACGGACTTCGAAGCCATCGACCAGAACCGACCATTCCTGACCTTCACGGGTTTCCAGTTCATCGCCAGCGTCCCGCCGCTCTGTATCTTCCGCTATCAGCGCAGCCCGATACCGGGTTTCGTTCGAACGATACTCCCGGTCCAGTTCGTCCATGTTGCGGACTTCATCCTCGGACGGGTTTTCCTTGCCCGCCAGTTCTGCCAGAGATTGCCGGATTTCCGACTGCCTCCGGGCGATTTTCACACTATCAAGCATTTACTACTCCATTTCTCAGGTCTGTTGAGCCGCCTTCAGCGGCATATATGGCCCACCATTTATCGACGGCGGCGCACATTCTTTCGACAGCAAGCTGTCTGTCTGGATCAGCTTTGATCCGGGCTTTGCAGGTCTCTCGATCAACGTCCAAAACGATGGATTTGGCGCGGCGCAACTGCCGACACCATTCCTTTCGTTCAGCCACACTTGGGGCGGTCACGATCAGCCATGCCCGACCTCGATTGACTGTAGCCAGATCGTGAATTGCTTGGTTTCGCAGCTTGAAAGCCGCTTGAACAATTTCGGAACTGGTGTCCCATTTCTGGCCGCCAACGCTTCGCACGAAGTCGTCAAAATCAATGATATGATCACCAGGTTGGGAATTGTTTTTGACGTGGGTCGATTTGCCAGATCCCGGTGGCCCGCTGACAATCGTCACGGGAATTCTGGAGGGTCGCATGTCAAACGGAATGCTCCAGAGACCCCGCCGTTTTTCAAGTGCCGAAACCGCCATGCTCCAATCTCGAAGGTCTGCGCGGGGCGGGGGATGCCCGCATTCGATGCGGGTCTTTTTCGTGTGGCAACCTGGGCAAAGCGCCTGAAGGTTGCCGGAATCATAGGATAGCTCAGGGTGAGTCCTGACCGGTTTGACGTGATCCACCTCTAGGCGTCCACCGCATCCGCAGGACCGGCAGCGAAAGCGGTCCCGCTCTAGGATCTCCATGCGCAACGCCTTCCAACGCTTTGTGCGTGTGACACGCTTTGAAAACCGGTGATGATCCCGCCTCACACCCATTGCATTTTGGCCTTCACTTGGGGTTGAGCGGCGATCCGCGCGCCCTGGGCAATCGCGAGAACGGAAGCCGCCGCCGCGTCGATGCGACCAGTAGAGCGGGCTTTCGCTATTTTGATGTTGTTGGCAGGGTCGCGCAGGCAAACCGTGTCCGCAAAAGCCGATCTCAGCAGCAGAGAGGGCTTTGCCTTCACCAGCCCGTCAAATGCGGCGCGGCGGAAACGTTCCGCATCTTCACCACCATCGCGAAAGCCCTGCCCGCGCCAGACCAGGGGCGCGCGGATGCCAGCCCGGTTGATTGCCTCTCCAAGTTCGGCTTGCTTGTAGCGGTCCATCGTGATTGCGGTGACGTGTTCGCCTTCAACGTGGCGCATCACCTCGACCAGCCATGGCGCGACGGGTACTGTCTTATCTCCGAGCACAGTCAGTTCACCGCGATCATGCATCTCGACATAGCGCCCGGCCACCCCGTCCGCCTGGCCACGATCCAAGAGGCTGGGCATGGATGGGAAGGTGCCGAGGCATTCAAGCCGCCCCGTCTCGGGCCAGTAGAACGCCGCAGCCGTCATCGAGGCCGAACCGCCCAGGTCGATCCCGATCACCACGCCGCCTTCGCGCGGTGGTAATGTGGCCGTCTCACAGTTCAGCCATTCATCAAGAGTGATCAGCAGATCACGCGAATCTCCGGAAACGCGCTCATTGCGATTGTAGAGCCGGAAACTGGTGAGGCTGGAACCGCCCCGCGCAATCGCCCGTTTCGCTTGTGCTTCCAGCCATTCCAGCGAACCGCCGATTCCATGAGGCGCGCCGGGATTGGCGATCAGCAGCGATTCCGTGTCATCGGCGGGCAAGCCAGGGGCTGGGCGGTGCTCTTGAACATAGGATCCTGGGGACGGATCGTCGATCCAGCGAGAGAAGGGGTGCGTATCATCGCTGGCGCTTGTGCTGATCAAGAAGGCTCGGCCTTCCCGCTTGCCGAGGCCCGACAACAGGGCGTGTTCCAGCTCGTCGCCGCGATCCAGTGCCCAGTGGCCGCGTTCGTCCATGATGCACATGGTCGGAGCGCCGCCGAGGGCGGATTTTCCGTCTGCCGCGATGACGCGTAGGATATGCCCACCGCCATCGCCCTGATATTCGATTTCAAGACGGGGTGCGCGGCGGAAAATAAAGTGGCGCTGTATCTCCAAAGGCAGGCCGGCGATGAAACCAGCCACGAAGTCCCAGATGATGCGCCCCTGGTCCCGCGTCCGGGCTGCTGCGATGATTTCACGCCGGGGCTGGCGATCCCAGACGCCAATCAGACCGCCAAGTGCAAGCCCAGCCGTGATCGCGGATTTGCCGTTGCCGCGTCCGATACTAAGAATAGCGTTGGCGGTGTCAGCAGCCATTGCGCCTTCGATGAACTGCCGTTGAAAAGGGGCGAGCGAAACAGGTTTTCCGGCGTTTGGACCCTCGGGAATGCTCAAGCCATGCATGAATTGCATAGCTCTATCAGCAGGATCTCCAGCGGCGTCCTGCGCGAAAATTGAAAAGTCTCCTCCCCGGTCCGCTGTCTGTACGAAAGTCGCGACATTGGGACCATTTTCAAAGAGTTCTGACTGTCCTGTAGTTATCTGCATCGCGTGTATCTCTTTCTCTTTTTTTCTTCTCTTGCCCTCTGCTCACTGGTGAGGGTTCGTTGTGACGGTCGGAAAGCGGGTTAACGTGGCAGAGAATAAAACCCCGCCTCCCGCCCCGACCGCCGCGATCTTGTCCTGCTCACCGGAGCCGGGCCGTCGCTTAGGCCAGACCTGCCCTTCCCTCGGCTCGGTCCGCTCTCCCATGTTCACCGCCTTGAGGGTGGCAGTGGGGCCTTGGGGCTTGGAGAGACCGCGTGATGCGGAATAGCTGCCCTTGTGCTGTGGCCCGTTTCCCGGTAGCACTGTGATGCGTCAGCCCCGGCTAACCCGTGAAAGCCAGCTGATGCATAAGCTCGCCGATGCAACGGCGGGCTTTGTCTTTCTCACCGCTCGATCAGCTCCAGTTCCGGTTCAGGCGAAGCGCCCAGATCGGACACCAGCCGCCGCATGATCTGCTCTTGCTTTTCAGAGGGCCGCCACGCTGAGCGTTTGCCGTGCCGGGCGATGGACCTAACAAAGCCCTTGAGCCATTCGTCCGAGCCGTCCGTCATCACGCGCCGCATGATGATGGGCCAGCGATAGTTCAGGATTTCATCCAGCTCGCGGTCGGTCATATCTGCACCCCGCGGTACCTGGCCCCCACACGCGCCAGGTGTGGCGAAGTGGTGAGGGACTTGGCATCCATTGGCGAACGACCGTCATAGTGCAGCGCGGCTTGATCCATGAGGGCTTGAGACAAGTCGGATGGAATGTCCGCCACCGTCGCGCCAAAGCCCGCCTGATACTCGATGGTCATCCGGCTCGGGGTCAGGTCGTAATAGTTCGACAGCCAGCGGATATAGGGACGATTGCCGCCCACGAATTCGAAGGCCGTGAACGCCTCGCCGTCGATGGTTACTGTCGGCACGTCCACTTCTTCCACCGGCCCTATGGGCAGGCACAGCCCGCTTTCCTGGCCGGGGTCGAAGATCGTCACGCGGATCGTTTGGGCCAACAGCGCGATCTGGGCGAATTGCTCAATCTCCACCGCCGCTGTCTTACCCATGTTGGTGATCGCGGTGTCTTCTTCGACTGCGTTCTCATCCACCCTCATGTGTAACTTTAGGACACTGAGGACGAAGGGCAGCGCAGCGCCGCCTGCAATCCGGTGCACAAGCATCTTCATACCGCAATCTCCACTTCACTAATGTGCCGATAGAACGCCAGTTGGTCCTTCGCGCTCATGGCCTCATAGGCGGCGAGCGCGTGCGTCTTAAGTTCGGATCGGCTGGCCCAGGATGCCCAGAACCGGGCGTCATCCATACCGCCAAGAAACGGGGGCAATGGGGCACCAGCCGAGCTGAGTGACGCTGCCGCAGTCATTTCCGCGTGCTCTTGGTCCAGGGAATTGAGGGCAGCGAAGGCCAAAGCCGCGCGTTCGGTTTCCGCCATTCGCGCGGCTGCAACGACGCTGAAACCAGCCCAGGCATCTGCGCCGCCGAGGGTCAGGCAATAGCCCAACATGCGCGACATGCGCTTGTGGTCCGGGTTCATGATTTTGGAGAGAATAGACCCGCGTTTGCGAGACCGGATGTGTCCCGTTCGAGTCTCTAAGTCATTGACCTGTATAGGCCCGGAAACGCCCTTTGTGTCCCGCGCTGTAGTATAGTTTTTGCTGGTTTTTTTGCTTGTTCTGGCAGTTCTGTCGGGGTCGCCAGATATTCTT
>DFBF01000157.1 GCA_002367285.1 Rhodobacteraceae bacterium UBA3087
ATGTCGATCGAGACCGGGGTTTCCTCGGTCCGATATTCGGTGCGCGGGCAGGGGTATTTCTTGCCCTGTTTGTTGGTGCACACGGCGGGCACGGTATAAGGCACCGTCTGGCGGTGAATGGCATAGCCCCGATCAATATTGCCCTGCGCGGTCGCGATCTTCGACTGCAAGCTGCGGTATTCGGCAGAGGCCCGAGAGATGCACTGTTCCTGAGGCGTTGAACAGGCAGTGATCACAAGGCAGGCGGCAAGGGCGGCAAGGCGTTTCATGGCAAGGGCTTTCGTCGTGGTACAGGCTTGCGCAGCCTAGGGAGCCCATCTGGAATGGCAAGAGGCACATTGTCCTAGCGCTTGCGTCTGCGTCCCGCCCGTTGCCCTGGTTTGCCAGATGAGCTGCGCGCGTTTGGCGCGCTGGCCGCCTCGATTGCGGATTGCCGCGCCAGGGGATCGTTGGCGATGGCCAGTTCGACGGCCTCCAGGCGGTGAACCTCGTCGCGCAGACGGGCGGCTTCTTCGAATTCGAGGTTCTCGGCAGCCTTGCGCATGTCGGTGCGCAGGCCTTCAAGATGCGCCATCAGGTTCGCGCCATGCATCGGTTTATCGACCTTGGTGGTGATGCGGTTCATGTCCGTGTCGCCGTCAAACAGCCCGGCCATGACGTCCTGAACATTCTTTTTCACCGTCTCAGGTGTGATGCCGTGTTCAACGTTATAGGCATGTTGACGTTCGCGCCGCCGTTCGGTTTCCTTCATGGCGCGGTCCATCGACCCGGTGACGCGGTCGGCGTACATGATCACGCGCGCTTCGGCATTTCGCGCCGCACGTCCGATGGTTTGCACCAGCGAGGTTTCCGAGCGCAGGAAGCCTTCCTTGTCTGCATCCAGAATGGCAACCAACCCGCATTCGGGGATGTCCAGTCCTTCGCGCAACAGGTTGATGCCGATCAGGACGTCGAACGCGCCAAGTCGCAAATCGCGAAGGATTTCAATGCGTTCCAGGGTGTCGATGTCGCTGTGCATATAACGCACGCGAATGCCCTGTTCGTGCATGTATTCGGTCAGATCCTCGGCCATGCGTTTGGTCAGCGTGGTGACCAGGGTGCGATGGCCGCGTTCGGCGACAAGGCGGACTTCGTCCAGCAGGTCATCGACCTGCATGTCGACCGGGCGGATTTCGATTTCAGGGTCCAACAGACCCGTCGGGCGGATGATCTGTTCAGCAAACACCCCGCCGGTCTGTTCCAGTTCCCAGGCCGACGGAGTGGCGGACACAAAGACGCTTTGCGAGCGCATTGCGTCCCATTCTTCGAACTTCAGGGGCCGGTTGTCCATGCAGGAGGGCAGGCGGAAGCCGTGTTCGGCAAGGGTGGATTTGCGGCGATAGTCGCCCTTATACATGCCGCCGATTTGCGGCACGGACACATGGGATTCATCCGCGAAAACGATGGCATTGTCGGGGATGTATTCAAACAGCGTGGGGGGCGGTTCACCCGGTGCGCGCCCGGTCAGATAACGGGAATAGTTTTCAATCCCATTGCAATATCCGGCCGCCTCAAGCATTTCCAGATCGAATTTACAGCGTTGTTCCAGCCGTTGTGCTTCGAGCAGCTTGCCGTCGTCTTCGAGCTGTTTCAGGCGCAGGGTCAGTTCCTGTTTGATGCCCTTGATGGCCTGCACAAGCGTCGGTTTCGGCGTGACATAGTGCGAATTTGCATAGACGCGCACTTTGTCATAATTGCCGGTTTTGGCCCCCGTCAGCGTGTCGAATTCCGTAATGCTTTCAAGCTCTTCACCAAAGAAGGACAGGCGCCAGCCGCGGTCTTCGAGGTGGCTGGGCCAGATTTCCAGACTGTCACCGCGCACCCGGAAAGACCCGCGTTGAAACGCGTTGTCGTTGCGTTTGTATTGCTGGGCGACAAGGTCGGTCATGACGGCGCGCTGGTTGTATTCCTTGCCGATTTCCAGATCCTGGGTCATGGCCGTATAGGTTTCCGGCGAGCCGATGCCATAGATGCACGAAACCGAAGCGACAATGATCACGTCATCGCGTTCCAGCAGCGACCGGGTGGCCGAGTGGCGCATCCGGTCGATCTGTTCGTTGATCTGGCTTTCCTTTTCAATGAACGTATCAGAGCGGGCGACATAGGCCTCGGGTTGATAATAGTCATAGAAGCTGACGAAATATTCGACCGCGTTTTCCGGGAAAAAGCTCTTCATCTCGCCATACAACTGTGCGGCAAGGGTCTTGTTCGGGGCCAGGATGATGGCGGGTCGTTGGGTTTCCTCGATTACCTTGGCCATCGTAAAGGTCTTGCCAGTGCCGGTTGCGCCCAACAAAACCTGGTCGCGTTCGCCGGCGTTGATGGCCGCCGAAATCTCGGCAATCGCGGTGGGTTGGTCGCCGGCGGGCGTAAACGGGGTGTGCATGATGAACCGCTTGCCGCCTTCCAACTTTGGTCGGGCAACGGGCACTGTCGCGGCAGAGGTCAGGGGGCTGTCGGTCATGGTGATTCCTTTACGCCCCCTTAAGATGGTCTCTTTTTGTTCGCGTGCAAGGGGGCGTGCGGCGTCACGATGGTCTGTGCTGTCAGGGTCTGTGCTGTCAGGGTCTGTCAGCATGGTGGGCCTGCCGGGCGGGTATGACCCGGACCGCAGGGATTGGAAATTTGATCAAAATATTGCATGGCGGGCGTGGGGGCCGTGATGGGAGCTATGAAGATTGATGTTCGAAAGGCCGGGGTCGAGGACGCGCCAGCAATGGCTGGCAAAGAGGGCTGACCTCCCCATATTTCGCGAATTGAGCGACAGAAGTCGCCGGGCTATTTCGTAAGAGAGGACAGGCGCCCCCGGGTGCTTCGGTCCTTGCGGACAGGGCCTCGTCCTTGAGGATGGGGAGGGTTTGGTTGGTGCCTGACCTTCCCCAGAGGCCCGAGAGCTTTGTGACCTGCCGGAAATGGTTAACAACTTCTTACCACTCTAAGGAGAATTAATTTGAATAAAAAACAACCCAAAGTGTATTTTTTTCTTGCGAGGTTGAAACCGTCAGAGTAGCGTTAAGGGGCAAGCAGCAGAACAGACTGTCGATCCTGGCGAACACCCACCCCACCCCTCGCTCCCTTGCCAGTGATCGACAGTCGACCCTGCATTTTGAGATTTTCAGTATGTGATTGTAGATGGTTTTGCCCCGGGTCCGTCCCGGGGCTTTGTTTTTCGTGCCCTGAGGTCTGAGAGGGCTTGCGAAACCGGTGTGGGTTTCGGATAAGGTGGGGCTGAAGTTCGAAGGAGTCTGCCCATGCGCGCCCGTATTTATCAGCCTGCCCGCAATGCCATGTCCTCAGGTCTTGGCAAAACGCGTGTCTGGGTTCTGGAACATGCTGCCGACGCAGCGCGTGAGCTTGATCCGCTGATGGGCTGGACGGGATCGACGGACACGCAAAGCCAGGTGCGTTTGCGGTTTGACAGCAAAGAGGCTGCGATCGCCTATGCGGAAGAACACGGCATCGACGCCCTGGTTTCAGATCCGCACAAGCGCAAACCGGTGATCCGTCCGGGTGGCTATGGCGAGAATTTCGCCACCAATCGACGGACGCCCTGGACCCACTAGCGGGTCCGTTGAAAAAACGCTTTTGAAACGACATCGGGCTGGCAAACGCCGGGGGCTGGCAAACGCTGGCCCTTTTCTTTGGCAGGCCCGGCCTGTGTGTTTGGGGACGGGGGAGGTCTGTGTCGCGGTTTGCCCAGAGATCGCGCATCAATGCGCCCCGCCACCGGCTTTCCAAGACAGTGCGCTAGGCGTTCAGGAAGGCGCGCGCTGCGGCTTCGAATTCCCGTGGTTTTTCGGCATGCAACCAGTGCCCTGCGCCGGGGATCTTGGCCTGTTTGGCCTGCGGGAACAGGCGTTTGATGATGGGGCGGTGGTCGGGCAATACATAATCCGAAACCGCGCCGGACAGAAATAAGGTGGGTCCGTCAAACTGGCCGGACACTGTTGGAAAGCCGGTGATCAGCTCCATGTCGCGTTCCAGAACGTCCAGGTTAAACCGCCACGCGCGCCCTGTAACATCCAGTGATTGCAGCAGAAAGGCGCGCACGTCGCGTTCGGGGATTGCCTGTGTCAAAGCTGCATCGGCATCGGCGCGGGTGTGAATGCCGCTCAGGTCCAGCGTGCGCATGGCGTGGATCAGATGCACCTGCGTGTGGCTATAGGCGACTGGCGCAATGTCTGCGACAACCAGACGGCGCACGCGGGCGGGGGCCTCCAGGGCCAGCACCATGGACCCTTTGCCGCCCATCGAATGGCCGATCACGTCGGCCTGACCGCCGATCGTCTCTACTACCCGGCCCAAATCGCCGGCCAGATCGTGGTAACTGTGCGTTGCCTCCCAACCGCTGGCGCCATGGTTGCGCATGTCGACCGTCACCACGCGGCGCTGATCGGCCAGCCGTTTGGCGATCACGCCCCAGTTGCGCCCTGAGCCATACAGGCCGTGCACGATCAGGATCGGTGGGCGGGTGGCGTCATCGCCAAAGCTTTGCATCTCTAACATGGGTCCTGATTACCTGCTGTGTGTTGAGTGCGAAAGGCCTGTCGTTTAGGGTTCGGCCAAAGGGGGCCCCATGGAGTTGCAGGCACGCGCCGACCGTTTGGCGCATTTGATCGAGGAGCGGCTGGATGTGCGTGGCACCGGGCTTGAGGCCAAGCTGCGCCGCGCCGGGCGCCTGTTGCCCAAGCATATCCGGGCCGAGGCGGGCCTGTTGGTCGAGGCCATGGCCGTTCAGGGGCATCCGAAACTGTCGCGCCAGGTCGATATGGTGCGATTGGCACGGGCGGCGAAGGTGGTCGAAAACTATCTGTTGGACATCAACCCCTGGGATCGCCGTCGTGCCATCGTGCTGAATTGGTTGGCTGTGAATGCCTTTAACCTGCTGGTGATTGGTGCCGTGGGTCTGGCCGTTCTGCTGTGGCGCGGCTTTCTGTGACCCCCAACGCGTCGCGGTAAACCAAGGTCACGGTGACGAAGCTGACAAAAAGCAACAGATACCAGCTGCCCATCTTGGCAAAGCTGACCCAGTCCAGCGTGGCTTGGCCAGTATAGACCCAGGTGCCGGTGTTGGTGCCGATGTTTTCGGCGATCCACAGGAAAAAGCTGGTGAACAGGGCCGCGACGGGCAGTGGCATCCAATAGGTGGCGCCGATCACGAACCAGATGCGGGTGCGGGCAAACAGCACGATCGTGGCGGCGAACAGACCCAATCGGATATCTGGCGCGAAATGATGGGTGAAAAAGTTTGCATATATCGCCGCCGCCAGAACCAACGTCATCCAGTACGGTGGATATGGGGCAAAGCGCATGTCAAAGATGCGGATCACGCGGGCGATATAGCTGCCGACGCTTGCGTACATGAAACCCGAAAACATCGGCACTCCCCACAGCTTTAGCAGCCCGGGTTCCGGATAGGCCCAGCTGCCGGCCTGAACCTTGAACACCTCCATTGCCGTGCCGGTCAGGTGAAACAGCAAAATCACCCGCGCCTCGCGCCATGTTTCCAGGCGCAGCGCCAGAAAGCTGCCCTGTAGGCCAACAGCGTACAGCACCAGTACGTCATAGCGTGCAAGCGCCCAGTCGGGCGACCAAATGGCCTTGCTGACCAAAATTCCCAGCAACATCATGACGCCGAACAGGCAGGCCCAGCCCTGTTTCAGCACAAACATGACAAGTTCGGCCAAGCTGTGGGGCAGGCGGGTGCGCACCGCATCGCCCAATCGGCGTTCAAGGGTGCGGGTTTGCAACGTCGTGGTTTCCATTCCCCCAATCTCTCCAGATTGCACGTCTTGTCCAGCCCGGGATGGCGGGTTATTGTGAACGAGGTTCAGAAATTCGGAGGCGACATGGCTGGGAAACGGGAAGAAAAGCGCGAAGCCTTGCGCCGTGCGTTGATCAATGCGGCCGAACGCCAAATCGTGGCGGGCGGCATGAAATCGGTAAAGGCCCGCGATCTGGCTGGCGAAGTCGGCTGTGCTGTCGGGGCGATTTACAACGTGTTTGACGACCTGACCGCGCTGTTCATGGCGGTGAACGGGCGCAC
>DFBF01000092.1:0-3016 GCA_002367285.1 Rhodobacteraceae bacterium UBA3087
GATCGGTATCAGCCTTGGTCACGAGCTTGCTGATGGCCCGAACTCCTTGCGCAGCGCCTCTGTGTGTTCGCCTGTACCCGGCACCCGGCGCGACTTGATATCATCGCGCACAGGCGACGCCGGAAGTGTAGCGGTCTGGTCGCCCTCCAGTGAGATATCGATCCGGCGCAGGGCGGGATGGGCGGACAAATCGGGCAAGGTTGAAACATTGGCCCAGGGCAGTTTCCAGGCATCCAGCCGTTTCGTGATCTCAGCGCGGGTAAGCGTGGCGCAGACTTTGCCGATAATTTCGAACAATGGCTCCAGGTTGGCGACGCGGTCCGCATTGCTGATAAACCGTTTGTCCTGGGGCAGGTCAGGCATTTGCAGCACGCCCTCACAAAAGCGGAGCCATTCTGAGTGCTGCTGGCAGACCAGAATGATATCGCCATCCTTGCAGGAAAATTTGCCGTAAGGGGCGATCACCGTGTGCGCCAGCCCAACCCGTTTCGGAATTTTCCCGGCATAATCGTAATGCAACAAGGGCACGGTCATCAGTTCGGCCATCACATCGAACATGCGGATTTCAATCGCTTTACCCTTGCCGCTGATGCCGCGTTCCAGCAGGGCTTCGAGCACGGCAGAATAGGCCGCAATACCAGTGCTGAGGTCCGCCGCCGAAACGCCGACCTTCACAGGTTCTTCCGGGGTGCCGGTGACGTCGCACAGGCCGCTTTCCGCCTGAATCAGCATGTCATAAGCCAGCCGCTTGGCGTAAGAGCTGTTCTGGTCATAGCCAAAGATATCCACCACAATCAGGCGCGGGTATTTCTCGGCCAGATATTTGGCATCCAGCCCAAGCCGTGCCGCCGCACCGGGCGCAATGTTGCGAATAAAGACATCTGCCGTGGCGATCATGCGTTCCAGAACGTCACGATCGGATGGCTCTTTGATGTTCAGCTCGGCGCTTTCCTTGCCACGGTTCAGCGATGCGAAATAGGCGCTTGTGCCTTTTACGACGGCATCATAATGGCGCGCGGTTTCTCCGCCGACGCGCTCGATCTTGATGACCCGCGCCCCGGCATCCGCCAGCCGTTGGCTGGCCATCGGCCCGGCAACGGCTTGCTCCAGTGAGATAACAAGAAGTCCGTTTAATGGTTGCATGGTTCAACTCCTCAATTGGATCGCGGCATGCCCGGCACATTTGGGGCGATGAAGCACAGGTTGGATTAATGGCATCCTGGGCGTCTTGGCGCAGCCGCGCCGCGCGGTATTTGCGTTCTGATCATGTGCGCGTGACCGGGGCGATCAGCACGAGTGTCGGCCGATTTATCAGTTGGTTCCGGTCGGTGCTGCGCATCATGAAAGCCTGTGTTGACGGGGTGTCAGGGGGTTGATACAAATGTCCGGACAATTAGTCTAGCATCGAACGGGATTACTATGAGAAAAATCGGTGAGAACCGCTTTCGCGCCGAAGTCGGCATGTATTTCGAGGATTTTAAGGTTGGCGACATTTACGAACACCGCCCTGGTCGCACCATAACCGAAACCGACAATATCCAGTTTTCACTGTTGACCATGAACCACCACCCGGCCCACTGCGATTCGGCCTTTGCGGAAAAGACCGAGTTCGGCAAGCCGCTGGTCAATTCGACTTTGACCCTGGCAATCGTGGCGGGCATGTCGGTGCCCCAGATCAGCGGGCAGGCGGTGGCCAATCTGGGCTGGACCGACATCAAGCTGCCCGCTCCGGTTTTTCCCGGGGACACTATCTATGCGGAATCCGAGATACTGGGGCTGCGCCCGTCGAAATCGCGCCCAGGACAGGGCATCGTGACGGTGCGCACTCGGGGCATAAAGCAGGACGGCACCGAATTCATGAGCTTTGTGCGCAGCGCACTGGTGCATTCGCGCGAAACTGCGATGCAGGGGGAAGCAAACTATTGATTTCGTTGGCGCAAGCATCGCGGGCGCAAGGGGGCAAAGGGCCGTTTCACGGGGCTGCCTGAGGCTTGATGCTGTTCTGTTTCAGGTGTCTTGCTGGTTAGGGCTGGCTGGTTTGGTTCTGGCTGCCTTCAGTTCTGAAATCACACCGTGCTTTGAATAAGCAAAACTCTGGGAGAGAGCCAAATGACAGATGAGATGCAAGGCGCGAACGGGCTGATTGCTCCGCAGTTGGGAACCTTCGTGGCGAACCTGGATCATGGCGATATCCCGGCGGATATCCGCAGCCGTGCGTGCCATTTGATCCTTGATGCTGTCGGGATTGCACTGGCCTCGACCCGGTATGATTTTGCCCATCGCACTTTGTCGGCTCTGTCCGGTTTTGGGTCGGGCGACGGGCAGGTGATCGGCATGGGCGCAGGTTTGCCGCTGCGCGATGCGGTGATGCTGAACGGGCTGCTCGTGCATGGGCTGGATTATGATGACACGCATGTGGCAGGCGTTATTCACGCCACCGCAGCGGCCTTTCCCACCGCCCTTGGCGTGGCTGCGGACCGTCGTGCCAGCGGGCGCGACATGCTCAGCGCCTATATTGCGGGAATGGAGGTTTCCACCCGTCTTGCGTCCGTTGCCAGGGGCGGTTTTCATCAGGTCGGTTATCACCCAACCGGAATAATCGGCGTGTTTGCCGCAACTCTGATTGCCAGCCGCCTTCAGGGGCTGAGCGCGGCACAAATGGCCGATGCGCAGGGCATTGCCCTGTCGATGGCTTCGGGCAGCATGGAGTTCTTACAAGATGGTGCCTGGACCAAGCGGATGCACCCCGGTTGGGCCGGGGTGGGCGGCATCACGGCGGCGGGGATGGCCAAGGCCGGGTTCGTCGGCCCCAAGGCAGTCTACGAGGGGCGTTTCGGGCTGTTTCCGCTGTATCTGCACGCGGCCGAACAGGCGGAAATGGACCTGTCCCTTGCCACGCAAAACCTGGGCGAAAGCTGGGAAATCAACAATGTGGCGGTAAAGCCGATCCCTGCGTGCCATTTCACCCACGCCTGCGCCGATGCCGCCATGGCGCTGCGGGACAAGCATGGGGTCA
>DFBF01000092.1:3137-6635 GCA_002367285.1 Rhodobacteraceae bacterium UBA3087
GCTGGTGCGCGGCTGTTTCGGCCTAGAGGAGCTGGACGCGCTGAATGATCCGGCCCTGCTGGCGATTGCCGCCAAAGTTACCTGTGAGGACTACCCCGATGCGCCCTTCCCGAAATACTATTCCGGCGACGTGATCGTGACCCTCAGGAATGGCCAGACCCTGTCCCACCGCGAAGAAATCAACCGGGGCAATCCAGACCGCCCGCTGGCCAACGCCGAAATTGAAGCGAAGTTTTTCGAAACCGCCTGCACCGCCGTCGCCCGCAGCCGCGCCGAGCATATCCGCGATGCGGTTCTGGGGCTGGACGGGCTGGCGAACGCTAACAGCCTAGCCGCGCTTTTGGCCGGCAATCCGGAGTAACGGCCATGAGCAATGACAACGATGCCATCATCCTTGACGCGCTGGAAAAATTCCTGACCGCCGAGGTGGACCCATTTGTGCATGACCTGGAGGCCCGCGACGAATACCCCCACGAGATCGTCGAGAAAATGAAGCAAATGGGGTTGTTCGGCTGCATAATCGCCGAAGAATACGGTGGGCTTGGCCTGTCCACCAGCACCTATGCCAAGATAGTCACCCGCATCACCCGCAGCTGGATGTCGCTTTCGGGGATCATCAACTCGCACCTTATCATGGCCTCGGCGGTGCAGCGCCATGGCACCGATGCCCAGAAACAGCATTACCTACCCCGTTTCGCCACCGGTGAATTGCGCGGCGGGGTTGGCCTGACCGAACCCGATTGTGGCACCGATCTGCAAGCGGTGCGCACGGTGGCAAAGCGCGTGGGCGATGACTATATCGTCAATGGCACCAAGACCTGGATCACCAATTCGCTGCATGGCAACTGCCTTGCGTTGTTGGTCAAAACCGATCCCAAAACCACCCCCGCCCACAAGGGCATGAGCCTGTTCATCGCCGAAAAGCGCGAAGGGTTCACGGTGGCGCGCAAACTTGAAAAGCTGGGCTATCGCGGCATTGATACCTGCGAATTGCTGTTTCAGGATTACCGCGTTCCTGCCGATTGCCTGATTGGCGGGGTTGAAGGGCGCGGGCTGCAACAGATCCTGTCGGGGCTGGAGTTGGGGCGCATCAATGTGGCAGCGCGCGGCGTGGGCGTGGCCAGGGCGGCGCTGGATCTTGCGGTGGCCTATTCCCAACAGCGCAAAACCTTTGGCAAGCCGATCTGCGAACATCAGGCGATCCAGCTGAAGCTGGGCGAAATGGCCACCCGCACCGAGGCCGCCCGCCTGCTGACCAATGCCGCCGCCGAGGCTTTTGACAGGGGCGAGCGTTGCGACATGGAGGCAGGCATGGCCAAATATGCCGCCACCGAGGCCAGTATGGAAAACGCCGCCGAAGCTCTGCGCATCCACGGGGCCTATGGCTATTCCAAGGAATACGATGTGGAGCGTCTTTACCGCGATGCGCCGCTGCTGGTCATCGGCGAGGGAACGAATGAATTGCAACGCATCCTGATCGCCAAAGAGCTGATCAAAAGGCACCCTGCATGACCACGCCCCGCTATGCAATTGTGGCACAAGCCCTGATTGATGGCATCCTTTCGGGCCAATATCCGGTGGGTAGTCATCTGCCCCCGGAACATGCCCTTTGCAAGCAATTCACCATATCCCGCCACACCGCCCGCGAGGCGTTGCGCCGGTTAGAGGCAGAAGGCCTCGTCACTCGCCGCGCCGGGGTTGGCACCATTGTGCGGTCCAGCCGGATCAGGCCGCGATATACACAGGTGGGCGATACGGTGTCGGACCTGTATCAATACGCACAGGATGTGTCCCTGCATTTGCTGGACGCCGAAGAAATCCACGCGTCAGGCGACATTGTTGATCTGCTTGACTGTGCGCAAGGACAGAACTGGTTAAGGCTGCATGGATTGCGCAAGATTGCAGGCAACCCCTTGCCGGTGGCGCTGACCGACGTGTTCGTGACAGGGGTGTTCCGCGATGTGCAGGCAGACGTCGAAGGCTCATCCTTGCCGATCTGGTCGCTGATCGAAGCCCGCTTTGGCGTCACCCCGGCCGAGGTCCGTCAGCAGATCTCCGCAACCAGCCTTAACGCGCAAGAGGCCGAAAAGTTGGGCGCGACAAAGGGGGACGCGGCGCTGCGCATCACGCGTCACTATCAAACTGATGACCAGGAAACCTATGAGGTTGCCATCAACCTCTATCCGGCGGACCGGTTCACCTATTCCAACAGATTGCGGGTGAAAACATCCGCTTTGCCCTGAAAGGCCATCATGCATAATTGTTTGTTATTTGTCCCCGGAGATCGCCCCGAACGCTTTGCGCGTGCTACCGCAAGCGGTGCGGATGCAATCGTGATAGATTTGGAAGACGCGGTTCAGCCCGATGCCAAATCCGCGGCCCGCGCCCATGTCGCCGAATGGCTGGCCGCAGGTGGCAAGGCGATTGTGCGCATCAACGCCATTGCAACTGACTGGCACGAGGCCGATTTGACCTTGTTGAACAGCCCCGGCTTGTTGGCGGTGATGCTGCCCAAGGCCGAAGATCCGGACAGCCTTGCGCAGTTCACCTCTGGTTTGCCGGATGGGGTGCCAGTGATTGCCCTGATCGAAACCGCGCTTGGCCTGTGGAACCTGGGGGATCTGGTGCGGGTTGACGGCATCAGCCGACTTGGCTTTGGATCGATCGATTTTCAGCTGGATACGGGCATCGAAGACGAAGACCAGGGCCTGTTGTTTGCCCGTTCGCGGATTGTGGTTGCCTCGGCCATGGCCGGGCTTGAGCCGCCGCTTGATGGCGTGACGGTCAATCTGGATGATGAAACGGTTCTGGCAAGCGATACCGCACGCGCCCGCAGGCTGGGCTTTGGCGGAAAACTGTGTATCCACCCGCGTCAGGTTGAAGGGGTCAAATCCGGTTTCATGCCCAGCACCGAGGAAATCGAACAGGCCCAACGCATCAAGGCTGTCGCCGAAGAGGCCGGTGCCAAGGGCGCGATCCGGCTTGATGGTCGGTTGATTGACGCCCCCGTGGTTGCCCGCGCCCTGCGCCTGTTGGAAGGGCTGGAATGAGCGCTCTGCAGGTGCGCGATGATGAAATGGTGCCGCTGCGCCAGGCGATAGAGCTGGATGGGCGCGATGTGCTGGATCTGGGGTGTGGCGGCGGCGGCTTTGCGCGCCGTATTTTGGCGGAAACCGGCGCGGCCAGCGTGACGGGTATTGATACTGGCGATCTTTCTGCCAACAAGCCTGGCCAGGGCGTGCGGTTCTTGACGGGCGAGGCACAGGCGCTGCCATTTGGCGATCACTGCCTGGATGTGGTGGTGATGATGAAATCACTGCATCATGTGCCGATCGACGCAATGGACGGGGCCTTTGATGAATTGTCCCGCGTTTTGCGCAAAAACGGGCAAGTCTATATCTGTGAACCGGCCTATGCGGGGGGGTTCAACGATATTCTGAAGATCTTTCACGACGAAGGCATCGAACGCGCGGCCGCGCTTCGCGCGCTCGAACGGGC
>DFBF01000092.1:6773-12122 GCA_002367285.1 Rhodobacteraceae bacterium UBA3087
GGGCGCCAAGCCGGACGGCAGTGCCAGTTTTACCTCGCACATGCTGGTCTTTGGTCTGACCTGTTCCAGATAGGCGGGGTCGGATGCAAAACCGTCCCTTCGTTTCTTTAACAGTTTTATCCTGCGGGTGATCAGGGGGCTGCTCTGTTCCGCCGCTCCAATCTTATGTCCCGGTGAAAGCCGCAGCCCGCGCCTCTGACAGCAATAGTCAGTTGACAAATCGGGCAATTCCCACAATAACCAAGCAATCGTTTGCTTAGTTAAGAGGGCGCAATGACAGGTTTGGCACCCAAGGCCAGAATCAATAACCGCCGAGAGCTCATTCTTGATGCATCTGCCGCGCTGTTTGTTGAGAAGGGCTTTGTCAGCACCTCGACCCGCGATATCGCTCGGGCGACCGGCATGTTGCCCGGCTCGCTGTATTATCATTTCGCCTCCAAGGAAGATCTGCTTGTCGCGGTGTTCCAAGAGGGCGTTCAGCGGATCAGCGAAGGCGTGGATGTGGCCTTGGCGACGGCGGGGCCGGACCCGTGGGTGCGGCTACAGTCGGCCTGCGAGGCGCATCTGGCGATGCTGCTGGGGGCCAGTAACTATGCCCATGTCGTGATCCGGACGCTGCCGTCGGATGTCCCGGACGCGGAAAAGACGCTGGTTGGTTTGCGTCGCGAATATGAGGCGCGTTTCACAGCGCTATGCGATGCGTTGCCCTTGCCGTTACAGGTCGACCGCAGCGTTCTGCGACTGATGCTGATTGGCGCAATGAATCATACCCCGGTTTGGTTTCGCAAAGGGCGCGATACGCCAGCCGGACTGGCCCGTAAATTCATCGGTAATGTACGCGGCGCACAGGCCTGTGCGGACGCGTCAGTTGAAGCAAATTTTGAGGAGGATCGAGGATGATCGAAGTTCTTTTGGCCCCGGCGCGCGTGCTGGTTACCAAGATCGGCCTGGACGGCCATGACCGGGGCAGCCGCATCATCGCGGCCTATCTGCGCGATGCCGGGATGGAGGTGATATACACCAACCCCTGGCAGGCGATCGACGCGGTCGTGGCGCTGGCGCTTGAGGAAGATGTGGATGTCATTGGTATCAGCTCTTTGGCGACAGATCACCTGTTGGTTCCGAAGTTGATGGTTGCGCTGGATGCGGCTGGGCTTGGCCATGTGCGCGTCGTCGTGGGTGGCATTGTGCCGGACGAGGACGAGGCGGACCTGTTGTCTGCGGGCGTTTCCAAGGTGTTTCATCCGGGTGCCGTGCGCGAAGAAATCGTGAGCGTCGTGGAGCAACTTGCCATAGCTGCGAATAACGAACGCCCTGTGGACTGAGAAAGGCCGAAATGATGAACAATATCGACAAACCCACATCGCCGACCGGATCCGATACGCAACAGGCGGCCTTTGATGCATGGCAGCAGAACTATGACGCCCTGATCGGCGAGGACGCACCTGTCAAAAACCGTTCGGGCATCGAGGTTCAACCGCTGTACTGGCCGGGCAGCGATCCCGATGGTGACTATGGCGACAAGCTGGGGTTTCCCGGTGCCGATCCGATGACGCGCGGCATTTATCCAACGATGCATCGCGGCCGCACATGGTCGCAGCGCCAGCTGATCGGGTTGGGCCGTCCGGTGGATTTCAATGCGCGGATCAAGAAGATCCTAGCCTCCGGTGCCAGCGCGCTCAGCATTATCCCGTGCAATTCGGTCTATCGAGGGATCGACTGTGATGAGGTGGAGCCAGAAATTCTGGGCACTTGCGGGACCATTATCAATACCGAAGAGGACATGGACATTTGTCTGGCCGACATCCCGATTGACGAGATTTCGATCGGTCTGAACGACCCAAGCCCGTTCACCATGCTGGCGCAGATGCTGGTGGTGGCCGAAAAGCGCGGGATCGATTGGAAAAAGGTGACCGGAACGTCGAACCAAAGCGACTACATCTCGCATTTCGTCGCCAACCACATGTTCTATCGCCTGTCTCTGCAAGGCGCCCGCCGGGTGCAGCTGGACACCGCCGCCTATTTGGCCGAGCATGTGCCGAACTGGAACGCCTTTTCGATTGTTGGCCAGCATATGCAACAGGCCGGGGCGACCCCGGCACAAGCGATGGGGCTGACGCTGTCCACGGCCATCCAATACGCCGAAGACTGCAAGGCGCGCGGGATGGACCCGGAAAAATTCCTGGAACGATTTACCTTCTTTTTCGACATCTCGATCAGCTTTTTTGAAGAAGTGGCCAAGTTCCGCGCCGGGCGGCGCATCTGGAACAATCTTGTGACCGAACGCTTTGGCGTCACCAATCCGCGCGCCAAGCGGTTCAAGTTTCACGCCCAGACATCGGGCTGCGATCTGACCCGGCAACAGCCGCTGAACAATATCGCGCGGGTTACGGTTCAGGCCATGGCCGGAATTCTTGGCGGGTTACAATCCATGCACACCGATGGCTATGACGAAGTTCTGTCAACGCCGACAGAAGATTCCGCCAAGATTGCCGTTTCGACCCAGAACATCCTGAAACACGAGGCGCATCTGTGCGATGTGATCGACCCGCTGGGCGGATCCTATTACGTCGAATCCCTGACCGATGCGATGGAAGCGGAAATTCTGGATGTCATTGCGCAGATCGACGCCGAAGGCGGTATGTTCAAGGCCGTCGAAAGCGGTTTTGTCCAGCAGCTGATCGGGGCCAGCGCGCTTGAATTTCAGGATCAGGTGGATAGCGGCGAACAGATCGTGGTTGGCGTCAACGCGTTTGCGGAAGACGAAGACGCCTCGGCCCGCCCAACCCTGAAGCGTCCGCCAAAAGAGCATATGGAACAACAGGTCGAACGCCTGAAACAGAACAAAGCCGCCCGCGACACTGATGCTTTGACCCAAGCCCTGGAGGGTCTTCGCAAGGCTGCACAATCCGAGGACACTAACATCTTTGCCGCCGAGATCGACGCGGTCCGTGCTGGTGCTACGCTGGGTGAAATCGTCAAAGTGCTGCGGGACGAACTGGGCTTTGGCCAACCGCTTGTGGTCGCTTGAGCGCCGTGCAGGATCAAGCCGCCGAAAAGTCTGGGCTTGCGGTGCGTCTGCTGGCCGGACAAACCGCCGCACTTGCCCGTGCAATAAGTATCGTCGACCGTGACGGCCAGGCGGTCAGCGCGCTGCTGAAAGCAATCGAGCCGCATCTGGGCCGCGCGATCGTGGTTGGCTTTACCGGCCCGCCGGGTGCTGGCAAATCGACGCTGGTAAACGCGTTCATTGCCGAAATGCGCGGGCGCGGTAAGACGGTCGCGGTGGCCGCTGTCGACCCATCCAGCCCGATTACCGGCGGCGCGGTTCTGGGCGACAGAATCCGCATGGCCGAGCACACGATGGACCCCGGCGTGTTCATACGCTCGCTGGCATCGCGGGGGCACCTGGGCGGCCTGTCGGCTTCGGCCGCACGGGTGGCTGACCTTATGGACGCTGCGGGCTTTGACGTGATCGTTCTGGAGACCGTGGGTGCAGGGCAATCCGAGGTCGAGATGGCGGAAATGGCGGATGTTAGGATTGTCGTCTCGGCGCCGGGCCTGGGGGATGACGTTCAGGCGATCAAGGCAGGCATTCTCGAGATCGCCGACATTCTGGTCGTCAATAAGTCCGATTTGCCGCTGGCCAAACGGACAGTTGGTCAGTTGCAGGCAATGTTGGCCCTGCGTGCGCCGGGCGACTGGAAAGTGCCGGTTCTGACGACCAATGCGGTCGATCGGACGGGCCTGTGCGACCTGGCCGACGCAGTCGATCGCCGGGCTGCGGCGCGCAAAATGAAGGGCCCGCGTAATGCCCTTGGCGGGCGCACCCGGCGCTTGCTGGCGCAATCTGTCGCCAAATATGCAGAACATCGCGTTCTGAACGAAGCAAACGCAACCATCGACGCGGTGGTTGCGGACCTTCAGCAGGCCGAGATCGGTCTGGACGATGCGATTGCAAAAATCCTGATGCAACTATGTGAAAGTCAGAAAAATGGATGACATTAGCAGCGACTTACCCTCGCTAGATCTGTTGAAGGCACAATTCACAGAGCGCGACGGCTATATGCGGGCGTTGGGCGCCGATTTGGTCGAAATTGGCCGCGGTCATGCAATTGTCCGGATGCCGGTCCGTCAGGGCAATCTGAACTTCAACGGAACCTGCCATGGTGGTGCGATTTTTTCGCTTGCCGATTGTGCCTTTGGGGTGGCGTCAAACAGCTATGGCACGCTGGCGGCAGGCATTGACGTTCACATCACCTATAATGCCGCAGCAAGGCTGGGCGATACATTGACTGCGACGGCAACCGAAGTCTCGCGGTCCCGCAAGATCGCGGTCTACGAGGTGGTGGTCAGGGGTGACACGGCGGGCCATATCGCGTCCTTTACCGGCACAGTCTATATCATTGGCCACAAGAATTTTACCTGACTTTGAAACCGGGTTGACAGAATGTCTCTCAACACCTAACAAGTGTTAGGTAGGTAAAATTTTGCAGGACATGATGGCACTCTCGAAAACAGTTGCAGAAAGCGCCGAGGTGGGCCGCGCGGGCATTCTGGATGCGGCCGCCTTGCTGTTTGGTCGTCAAGGGTACGGGGCGGTATCTCTGCGCATGATCGCCGAGGCCGCGGGGATTAAGGCCGGCAGCATTTACTATCACTTCGCCTCTAAAGACGATATTATCACGGAAATCCTGGATGCTGGTATTCGGGCGGTTCATGGCGAGGTCGGTGCACGGGTGGCGGCACTGCCCGCTGATGCGCCCGCCCGCGATGTGTTTCGCGCGGTACTGCGCGGCCACCTGTGTGCGTTGTTGGAGCATGGCGATTATACCTCGGCCAATGTGCGCATCTTTGGTCAGGTGCCGCCTGCGGTGCGCGACGCCAACTTGCCGGTTCGGCGCGCCTATGAGAGTTTTCTGGATGATCTGTTGTCAGAATTGCAGGTGCGGGGCGCGATCCGCAGTGATGTCAATCTGACGCGGTTTCGCTTGCTGTTGATCGGCGCGCTGAACGCGACGCTTGAGTGGTTCGACCCCCAAAGGGGCGGCGCCGAGGCGTTGGCCGACGACTATGTCGATATTTTTCTGAACGGTGTTCTTGCCCAAACCGGAGACAACACATGACTAGCATCGCATCCCGGATAGATCCTCGATCCCCGGTTTTTGACCAGAACAAGGCGCAATCGCAGGGCCTGCTGGACACTCTACGCACGCGTATGGCCACCGCCACCGCCGGGGGTGCCGAAAAGCTGCGCGCCCGCCACCACGAGCGGGGCAAGCATCTGGTGCGCGACCGGATTGATCGGCTGATCGACCCCGGCAGCGCCTTTCTGGAGCTGTCGCCGCT
>DFBF01000092.1:12183-12334 GCA_002367285.1 Rhodobacteraceae bacterium UBA3087
GATCATCGCCAATGATGCCACCGTTAAGGGTGGCAGCTTTTTCCACGAGACTGTTAAAAAGCATCTGCGCGCGCAAGAGATCGCCGAGCAGAACCGTATGCCATGCCTCTATTTGGTGGATTGCGGTGGGGCCTATCTGCCGGAACAGGAC
>DFBF01000092.1:12437-13115 GCA_002367285.1 Rhodobacteraceae bacterium UBA3087
CCGGCGCTCAGCGATCAGGTGATCATGGTCGATGGCAATGCCCGTATCCATCTGGGTGGGCCATCAATCGTCAAGGTTGCGATCAACGAAGATGTCGACGGCGAAACCCTGGGCGGGGCCGCGATGCACACGCGGGTGTCCGGCGTTAGCGACCATCTGGTGGCGGACGAGGATCAGGGCCTGGCGCTGGCCCGCACCCTGATTGGCGAGACGAATTTTGAGCGCAAGCCGGCAAAGGTCGCGCCGGTCCTGCCGCCGCGATACCCCGCGTCTGAACTTGGCGGTGTCATCAGCGCCGATCCCAAAATGCCCTATGACGTGCGGGAAATTATCGCGCGCACCGTTGATGACAGCGGGTTTAGCGAATTCAAGCCCGAATGGGGCGATACCGTGGTCTGCGGCACCGCGCGCATTCATGGCCATGTGGTTGGGATCATCGGTAATAACGGCGCGCTGCTGTCGCAGTCGGCGCTGAAGGCCGCGCATTTCATTACC
Organism: Rhodobacteraceae bacterium UBA3087; assembly: GCA_002367285.1. Classification (GTDB taxonomy): domain Bacteria; phylum Pseudomonadota; class Alphaproteobacteria; order Rhodobacterales; family Rhodobacteraceae; genus Aliiroseovarius_A. The sequence goes on from DFBF01000092.1 coordinate 12,933, forward strand.
CTGTGTGATCAGCGCAATATCCCGCTGTTGTTTTTGCATAACATCACCGGTTTCATGGTCGGAACCGACGCCGAGCGCGAAGGCATCGCCAAGAACAGTGCTAAAATGGTTTACGCTCAGGCTGTGGCGCGGGTGCCAAAACTGTCGGTCATCGTTGGCGGTTCTTATGGCGCGGGCAATTAC
>DFBF01000186.1:0-6532 GCA_002367285.1 Rhodobacteraceae bacterium UBA3087
ACCGGAATGGACACATCCGCCGAATGGCCGGAAAAGCGCATGTTTTCAATCGCATAGGGTTGGTCATGCGCGCCTTCGGTCAGGGTTTGATCGGCAGGGGCCATGTCAAAGCCCAGCATCTGGCTCATCATCTGTTGCATGATGGAGGGTGCCGCCATGCGCCCCTCCAGCGCCACAGGTTTGGCCCCGTCCATCCTGGCCCGCATCCGCGCAATCGCGGCAGGGCGGAAGGTGTCATGCGTCATGTCCTCTTCGCGTGACCATGTGGTTTGCACGGCGCGCCCGGGCATTTCCTTGGCCACGCGCGCCGCCAGAATGGCGAAATCAGGTGCCGAGCGGCGGCCAAACCCTCCGCCCATATAGGTCGTGTGCACCGTCACCGCGTCGCCCTTCAGCCCGACCGCCTTGGCGCATTCATCGCGCACCATGACGGGGGCCTGGTTGGGCGACCAGACCTCCAACGCGTCGCCGGTAAAGCGCGCGGTCGAATTCATCGGCTCCATCGTGGCGTGCGCCAGATAGGGCACACGATATTCGGCCTCAAACACATCGCCCGACAGGGTCGACATGTCGCCCTGATCGCGCAGGGTGACGTTTGGCTCGGTGTCAAATGCCTCGGCAATCCTGGCGAAAATGCCCGCTGTGTCAGCAGGATAGGGCGCACCGCCCCAGGTGACGTCAATCGCCTCGACCGCCTGAATGGCCAGCCAGGTGTTTGTCGCAATGACCGCAACCCCGGTGCCCAGATCAATGATCTTTTGCACACCGGCCATCTGTTCGGCGGCAGTTGCATCAAAGCTGACCATACCGCCCCCATAGCGCGGCGTCATGCGCAGGGATGCAAACAACATGTCCGGTTCGCGCACGTCGATGCCAAAGGTGGCCGTGCCGGTTGCCTTGCCGGGCTGGTCCTTGCGGGGCTGGGATTTGCCCAGGACTTTCCAGTCACTGCGCGGCTTTAGGCGTGGCGTCTTTGGCGGCTCAATCTGGGCCGCATCCACCGCCAGATCGGCATAAGGAATGCGTGTGCCATCAGGCGCCACCACCGCGCCATTGTCGGTTTTCAGACGGTCCAGACCGGTGTTCAGCCGCGCACTTGCCGCTTGCAACAGGGTCTGACGCGCGCCAGCCCCCGCATGGCGCATCTTGTCATAGGCGTCCAACATCGTGGTTGAGCCACCGGTGATTTGCAAAGACAGGATCTTGGGAAAGGCTTCGGTCAGAACCGCGCCCAGACCGGAGGCCTGGTCATGGGACGCCGAATAATGCCGGTCCGCCATCAAGGCGCCATTGTAATAGGCCTGCGCAGGGGGGCCATGTTCGACACGCACGTCGGCCAGGTCCACGTCCAGTTCTTCGGCCACCAAAGCGGCCAGCGTGGTATACACACCCTGGCCCATTTCGGCGCGCGGCGTGATGACGGTGACGCCGGACTGATCCAGGATCAGCCAGGGGTTCAGCGCGGTGGCATCCGCGTTCGGGCTCAGCGGATTGTCGGGCGTTTTGCGCACCTGATAGGTGCCAAAGGCCACGCCACCGGCCACGGCGACCGAGCCGACAATGAACGCGCGGCGGGTGAAGGTTCCAAGGCGGGACATGGCTTACCCCTCCTGCATCTGTTGGGCGGCGGAATGGATCGCGGCGCGGATGCGGGGGTAGGTGCCACAGCGGCACAGGTTGCCTGACATGGCCTCGTCGATCTCGGCGTCTGTTGGCGCGGGGGTGACGGCCAGCAGGGCGGCGGCGTTCATGATCTGACCTGACTGGCAGTATCCGCATTGCGCGACCTGGTGGTCGACCCAGCTTTGTTGCAGCACAGACATCGCGTCTGGCGTGCCCAGACCTTCGATGGTCGTGACCTCGCCGTCGACGTCTTCCAGCGCGACCTGACAGGACCGCATCGCTTCGCCATTGATCTGCACGGTGCAGGCACCACAGGACGCCACGCCGCAGCCGAATTTCGTGCCGGTCATGCCAAGTTCGTCGCGCAGCACCCACAACAGCGGCACCTCGCCGGGCAGGTCGACCTTGTGGTCGGTTCCGTTTACCTTGATCGTCGTTGCCATGCGCGCGCCTCCCATATGCTCTCCGCAGTATATGGGCGGGACATTCCGGGCATCAACTGACAATGCTGACGTTTTATGTCTATTGTGTCAGGCGTTTATTTGGCCCGGGTCGCCATGTAACGGGTCAACCGCCCCAATCCTTCGACGATATCCTCTGTCGCGCGGGCATAGGAAAACCGCAGCGTCTGGTGGCCGCGAATGGGGTCGAAATCCAGCCCCGGCGTCACGGCAACCCCAGCGTTTTCAAGGATTTCGGCGGCAAAGGCGCGGCTGTCATCCGTATGGGCGGACACGTCGGCATAGATGTAGAACGCGCCGTCAGGTGGGGCGAACTTGTCGAACCCCGCGCCGGGCAGCCCGTCGATCATCAACTGGCGGTTCCTGGCGTAAACCTCAAGATTGCCGCGCAGCTCATCGTCACAGCCCATGGCGGCCAGCGCGGTGACTTGACTGGCGTGAGGCGAACAGATGAACATGTTCTGCGCCAGCCGTTCGATCACCCGCACGTGGTCCTCGGGCACAACCATCCAGCCAACGCGCCAGCCGGTCATGCTGAAATACTTGGAAAAACTGTTGATGACATAGACGTCATCGGACACTTCCAATGCCGACACCGCGCGCCCATCATATTGCAGCCCGTGATAGATTTCATCGGAAATGAAGCTGGCGCCCATGTCATGGGCCGCGCCGACCAGGGCCTCGAGGTGGGGCAGGTCCAGCATCGTGCCCGACGGGTTGCCGGGCGACGCGGTGATCAGACCTTGCAGGCCACCGGGCAAATTGGTGGGCAGATCGGCGGGCACCGGTTGCAGGCGGTTCTCTGCCGATGTGGGGATGCCGACCGGGATCAGATCCAGCGCGCGCAGGATCTGGCGATAAGACGGATAGCCGGGTTCGCCCAGCCCGACCTTGTCGCCCGCATCAAACAGCGCGGTAAACCCCAGGATGAAGGCACCGGAACTGCCCGGTGTGACCACCACGCGGGCCGGATCCAGCGTGACATTATACCAGTCTTTATAAAGGCTTGCGATGCGCTCGCGCAGCTGGGGGATGCCCAGTGCGACGGTGTATCCCAACGCGTCACCCTCCATCGCATCCGTCAAGGCGCGGCGCGCGCCTGCGGGGGCGGGCGTGCCGGGCTGGCCGATTTCCATGTGGATGATGTGGCGTCCGGCGGCCTCGGCGGCGCGGGCGGCTTCCATGACGTCCATCACAATAAAGGGATCAACCTGAGATCGGCTTGAGTTTCGCATCACTTCCTCACTAGAGTTCGCCACCGGGTTTTCAAAACGAGTTTTCAGAACGGGTTACACCGCGAAGGGGGGAAGTCAATGGTGGGCAGGGTTGTATCCAGGGTTCTGACGGCGGTGATGGCGGGCATGCTGGTAATTGCCATGGCCGCGCCCGCATCTGCGCAGGTGATCTTGCGCGACGCCGACATCGAACACGCGCTGCGCGAATTGGCGCGTCCGGTGATCAATGCCGCCGGGCTCAGCGCGTCGCGGTTGCAAATCCTGATAATTAAGAATGACAAAATGAACGCTTTTGTCGCCGACGCCGACCATGTGTTCATTCATTCGGGCCTGTTGCTGCGGCTGAAAGACCCGGCCGAGTTGCAGGCGGTGATTGCCCACGAGCTGGCCCATATCGCCAATGGCCACCTGGCACGGCGTGCCGCGAATTACCGCTCGGCGCGCAATGCCGCCGCGCTGGGCACGATCCTGGCCGGGGTTGCTGCGGCGGCGGGTGGCGGCGAGGCCGCGGCAGGTCTGGCGATTGGCGTGCAAAGCTCCGCCCAACGCCGGTTCTTTGCCCACACCCGCGCCGAGGAAGCCAGCGCCGATCAAAGCGCGCTGCGATACATGGCCGCCAATGGCATCGATCCGGGGGCCATGGGCGATGTGCTGGAGCTGTTTCGCGGCCAGGAGGTCCTTTCGGTGGGGCGCCAGGACCCTTACGCGCTGACCCACCCGTTAAGCCGGGAACGCATTCGCGCCGTCGAAGGCTATGCGGTGGCGGCGCAGGACCGGCTGCAAGACCGCCCCGATGATATGTATTGGTTCACCCGCGCCCAGGGCAAGCTGGAGGCGTTTTTGCGCGCGCCCAGTGTGACGCTACGCAAGGTCGGGCGCAAGGCGGGGCAGGGCGACATCACCGCCCGGATGCGGCGTGCCATTGCCTGGCACCGCAGCCCCAAGCCGCAAAAGGCGATTGCCGAAATCACGGCGCTGGTCGCCGCGCGCCCAAACGACCCGTATCTGGCCGAGCTGAAGGGCCAGATCCTGTTGGAAAGCCGTCAGTTCAACGCAGCCGTTCAGGCCTATGGCAAGGCGGCCGCATTGGCGCCACGCGACGCGCTGGTGCTGGGGGGCTATGGCCGGGCATTGCTGGCGGTGAACACGCCCGACAACAATCGGCGCGCGCTGGATGTGCTGCGCAAAGCCTATGCGCGCGACCCGTTTTCCCCACAAATGCTGCGTGATTTGGGCCTGGCCCACGCCCGCGCCGGGCAAAAGGGCATGGCCGCACTGGTCACCGCCGAACGCTATGCGCTGATCGGTCGCTTGAAAGACGCCGTGCCCCATGCGAAACGGGCAGAGGGCCTTTTGCCGCGCGGTTCTGCTGGCTGGACCCGCGCCCAGGATATTCTGTACGCCGCAACCGCGGCCGCAAAACAACGGAGATAAGAATGACGAAACGCTTTGGGCTTGCCCTGACACTTGCCGCGGGTCTGATGGCCGCCCCTGTGATGGCCACCGACATGACCGCAATGGAGGACGGTGAACGCACCGCATTCCGCGAGGAAGTGCGCAATTACCTGTTGGAAAACCCCGAGGTTCTGATGGAAGCCATCGCCGTTCTGGAACGTCGTCAGGCGGCCGAACAGGTGGCCACGGATGGGTCGCTTGTTGCCAACAACGCCGAAGAACTGTTCAACGACGGCTTTTCGCACGTCTCGGGCAACCCGGACGGCGACATCACCATGGTCGAATTCGTCGACTACCGCTGTGGCTATTGCCGCAAGGCCTTTCCTGAACTGAAAGCCCTGGTCGAAGGCGACGGCAATATCCGCGTGATTTATAAAGAATTCCCGATCCTGGGCGAAGCATCGATCATGACATCGCGCTTTGCGATCTCGGCCCAGCTGGTCGCCGGGGACGAGGCATACGGCCAGGTACACGACGCCATGATGATCATGCGCGGCAACCCGTCCGAGGCAGTTCTGGTTGATCTGGCCAACGATCTGGGTCTGGACGGCACGGCAATCTGGGCGGGCATGGACGTGCCCCGCGTGGACGAAATCATCGGCCAGAACCACCTGCTGGCACAGCGCATGAACATCTCGGGCACGCCGACCTTCGTGATGGAAAATCAGATGCTGCGCGGCTATGTGCCGCTGGATGGCATGATGCAGATCGTGTCTGAAATCCGCGACGCCAAGGACAGCTGATCGTGGCGCAGGGCAGGCTGATGCACTGGGCTATGGCCTGCCTTCTGGTTCTGGGCGGCGTTGGCGCGGCGGTGGCACAAGACGCACAGCGTCTGAGCGGGCTGGCCCGCCTGTCCGCGCCGATGTTGCTGCAAGACACGCGGCGCGGCGCGACTGTCGAACTGGCTCTGAGCCAACCGGTGCCCTGGCGCGTCTTTACGCTGGATGCGCCGCCGCGTCTGGTTGTCGATTTCTCCGAAGTGGATTTCGCCGGGCTGGCGGTGTCCGAACTGGCCGAAGGCAGCGATCGCGTGTTGTCGGTTCAGGCCGGGCTGTGGCATCCGGGCTGGTCGCGGCTGGTGCTGGAACTGGCCGCGCCATTGGCGGTGGATCAGGCAGGCATGGTGTCGGGTGATGCGGGCGCGAGGGTCCGGCTGGAGCTGTCCACGACAGACGCCGAAAGTTTTGCCGCCGGGGCCGGTGCGCCGCCAAACCTGCTGTTCATGGGCGATCAGGGCGCGGCCGAGGTGGCCACGGCGAAATCACGCCAGACCGGCGACCGCCCCCTGGTGGTGGTGCTGGATCCGGGCCACGGCGGCATTGATCCGGGCGCCGAACGCGCGGGTCTGGTCGAGGCCGATCTGGTCCTGAGTTTCGCCCAGGCCCTGCGCGACGTGTTGTTGCGCACCGGCGGGTTCGAGGTCGTTCTGACCCGTGACGACAACCGATTTGTGCCGCTGGAAACGCGCGTGTCGATTGCCCGCCAGGCAGGCGCAGATGTGTTCTTGTCGCTGCATGCCGACGCTTTGGCGCAGGGGCGTGCGACGGGGGCAACGGTTTATACGCTCAGCGACGAGGCCTCGGATATCGCGTCGCAGAAACTGGCCGAACGCCATGACCGCGCCGACCTGTTGGCGGGGGTTGATCTGACCCATCAGGATGATGCGGTGGCCTTGATCCTGATGGATCTGGCCCGGCGTGAAACAGCGCCCCGATCAGACCGGCTGGCAGCCGCGCTGGTCGAAGGCATTCATTC
>DFBF01000186.1:6598-9833 GCA_002367285.1 Rhodobacteraceae bacterium UBA3087
CCTGACATTCCGTCGGTTCTGGTTGAACTTGGGTTCCTGTCCTCTGAGGCGGATCGCAAGAAGCTGTCGTCGCCTGAATGGCGCCAGCAGGCGGCCGAAGGCATTCGCGACGCCTTGTTGTACTGGGCGATCGAGGATGCCGCAGAGGCGGTTCGTTTGCGTCAATAGAGGCCGCGCGGGGCGGGCGTAATACAGGCCCGTGTACGAACGCCGTGAGGCCAGCGGTCAGGCAAAATTATGGGACATAATTTTCACCCGCAGGGCGGTGGCCGGGGCGCGGTGCGCCCCGGCGGTCGGATGTCTTACAGACCCTTGGCGCGATAGCTGGCGGCGACACGGCCGATTGCGACGATATAGGCCGCGACGCGCAGGTCGGTCACGTCATCGCGCCCATGCCAGACCTCGCGCATGGCCTGATAGGCGATGCGCATCGTGTCATCGAGACCGGAGCGCACCAGTTCAAGTTCGTCCGCGCCACGCAGGTATCTGTCCTTGAAATTGGGTGACAGGCTCCAGGCTTTACCCATGTTTTCGGACAGGTCCTCCAGCTCATCCACCACCAGTTGGTGGCGCGCTTCTTCCTGGCGCCGCTGCATGCGGCCAAAGCGGATGTGGGACAGGTTTTTGACCCATTCGAAATAGGACACCGTCACACCGCCCGCATTGGCGTACATATCGGGGATGATGACGCAACCCTTGGCACGCAGCACGTCGTCGGCGCCTGCGGTCACCGGGCCGTTCGCGGCCTCGATGATCAGCGGCGCCTGGATCCGGTCGGCATTGCTCAGGTTGATCACGCCTTCCAATGCGGCGGGGATCAGGATGTCGCAGTCTTTCTCCAGAACGCTGGCGCCATCTTCGACATAGGCCGCATCGGCATAGCCGCTGACGCCACCGTTCTTGGTAACCCAGCGGTACACTGCTTCGACGTCCAGCCCATTGTCATCGACCAGCGCGCCGTCGCGTTCGATGATGCCCGTGATAAAGGCGCCGTCTTCGGAGGACAGGAATTTGGCGGCGTGAAAGCCCACATTGCCCAGACCTTGGACGACGATGCGCTTGCCCGCCAGTTTGCCCGACAGTTTGGCAATCGCCACATCTTCGGGGTGGCGGAAGAATTCGCGCAGGGCGTATTGCACGCCCCGTCCGGTCGCCTCGACCCGGCCCGAGATGCCGCCTGCATTCAGCGGTTTGCCCGTGACGCAGGCCTTGGCGTTGATGTCGGTCGTGTTCATCCGTGCGTATTGGTCGGCGATCCAGGCCATTTCGCGTTCGCCCGTGCCCATGTCGGGGGCGGGGACGTTTTGGGACGGATGGATCAGGTCACGTTTGGCCAGCTCATAGGCAAAACGACGGGTGATCAGCTCCAGTTCGTGTTCTTCATACTGGCGCGGGTCAATGCACAGCCCGCCCTTGGAGCCGCCAAAGGGCGTTTCCACCAGCGCGCACTTATAGGTCATCAGGGCGGCCAGGGCTTCGACCTCGTCCTGGTTCACGCCGGTGGCGTATCGAATGCCACCCTTCACGGGCTCCATATGTTCGGAATGCACCGAGCGATAGCCGGTGAAGGTTTCGAGCCCGCCGCGCAGGCGCACGCCGAACCGCACCGTATAGGTGGCGTTGCAGACGCGGATTTTCTGCTCCAACCCCGGTGGCAGATCCATCAGGCCGACCGCCCGGTTGAACATCAGGTCAACGGATTGGCGAAAGCTGGGTTCGGCCTGTGGGAGGGGGGCTGTTCCGGCGTCCATGGCATACTCCAATATGTGGATGCGATTAAAATCTGCGACATTTTTATGCAGAGCCTAGGCCCGAATGGTTAATAAGACACCCTGAAAAAGGCCGATCCGGACTGATTTTTGGTTAACAAAGCTGCGCCAAGTGTTTCTGCTTGCGAAGCAATCCCGGTCAAGCCTTTGGGATTGTCTGCAAAACCACACAAAATCGCCCCGATTCTCCTGGTCGCCGCCCTATTTTCGCCACACCGGACTGACATCTTCACTTTGAACGGGTGTGGGCGGAATCGTTTGGGTGTTCTGTGCTCCGAGTACAGGGAAAGGTCAGTGATGACACGGCTCCGCAATGAAAAAGACATGTTCCAAACCGGGAAACGGGGCGGCATTCTGAACGGGTTTCGACGCGACGAAGAGGGGTCTTTGATCATCTTCGGGCTGTTCCTGTTCATCCTGATGCTTATGATCGGTGGTCTGGGCGTGGACCTGATGCGCTATGAGGCGCAGCGGGCCCGGTTGCAGGCCACATTGGACCGCGCCGTGCTGGCGGCGGCCTCGATGTCGCAACCCTTGCCGCCGAAACTGGTGGTGATGGATTACTTTCAAAAAGCCGGCTTGGGTGGCCTGATCACCGAAGATGACATCACGGTTGAAGATTTCAGCACTTACCGCCGGGTCGCAGCGGATGTGTCGATGGTTGTCGACAGCACCTTCCTGAATTTCATGGGCATCGATCACCTGAACGCACCGGGCTATGGTGCCGCCGAAGAAAGTGCGTCACAGACGGAAATCAGCCTGGTGGTGGATGTGTCCGGGTCGATGGGGAACAGTTCGTCGTCGGGCAATTCAAAAATCTATGAGCTGCGCAGCGCGGCCAAGCAATTCGTGAACATTCTGCAATGTGACCCGGCTGACGGGACCAAGACCACCGACTGTACGGTCGAAGCTGGGAAAGTATCGATCAGCCTGATCCCCTATTCCGAACAAGTGGTGGCCGGAGCGGCCTTGTTGGACAGCTTTCAGATTTTGAATTCGTATAATCCGGTGACACGCGAGCACACCAGTTCGCACTGCATTCACTGGGAAGAAGAGGACTTCGAGGTAACCTCGCTTGATCTGTTGGACCCGACATTGGTGTTGCAGCGCACTGGGCATTTCGACCCCTGGAGAAGCTGGGATCGGACCCCGAGCAACTGGACCTGCAAACTGGAGGACTGGCGCGAGATCCTGCCCTATGGCTACTCCCATGCTGCGCTGCGGTCGCAGATCGACCGGCTGAACGCAAGCGGCTATACCTCGATCGACCTTGGCATGAAATGGGGCGCGCTGTTGCTGGACCCGTCGTTGCAGCGTTCGTTGGACAACCTGATTGCGGATGGCGAAGTGAACGCCGCCTTTGATGACCGTCCGTTCGCCTATTCCGAACGGGGCATTTCCAAAGTTGTCGTGCTGATGACAGATGGTCAAAACACCACGCAGCACTATTTGCATGATGGCAACCG
>DFBF01000186.1:9956-13099 GCA_002367285.1 Rhodobacteraceae bacterium UBA3087
TACGGCAATGGCGAAAGCAGCCAACAGGTCTGTAGCGGTCGTCGCTGGTGGCGCACCTGCACCTGGCAGATCTCGACCGAACCCGGCACGGCGGTTCAACTGACGTTTCCGCAACTTTGGACGATGAAGACCTGGGATTGGTATGACTGGTTCAGCTGGTTGGATGCGGGCAGTTCGCATGACACCTCGACCAAGGATACGCATCTGGATGCGATCTGTACGGCCGCCAAGGACCAGGGCATCACGATCTTTACAGTCGGCTTTGAAACCAGTGACCGCTCAAACGGCGTGATGGCGAATTGTGCCAGCTCGCTGGCCCACCACTTTGATGCGGATGGAACCAACCTGACCGAAGCCTTTGCGGCAATCGCCCGTGAAATCTCAAAACTGCGCTTGGTGAACTGATATGAATCTGTTTGCACATATCGCCCGTCTTGCGCGCCGGTTCCGCCGGCGCGAAGACGGCACGGCGACGATCGAATTCGTCATCTTGTTCCCGGCGATCATGACCTTGTTCTTTTCGTCGGTCGAGGTGGGCATTTTCCTGACCCGCTCGGTGATGCTGGACCGGGCGCTGGATCTGAATGTGCGGGCGCTGCGCCTGGGCGCGTTGAACCCGGCCACACATGACGAGTTGAAGCGACGGATCTGCGAGGACGCGTTGATCTTCAAGGACTGCCCGAACGCGGTCCTGATCGAGCTGACGCCAATTTCACGCAGCGCATGGAACCTGCCCAGCGGCAACCTGAAATGTGTGAACCGCAGTGAAGACATTCAGCCGGCCGTGGAATTCAACACTGGCGCGGAAAACGAAATCATGCTGGTGCGTGCCTGTGCGGTGCTGAACCCGTTCTTTGGGTCGACCCGCATGGTGATGGGCGTGCCGCTGGACGACAGTGGTGGCATGGTGATTTCGTCGGCGTCCACATTCGTGAACGAACCATAGGAGGGACGGATGATGTTTTCTTGCCTTCGAAATCGGCTGCGCGGCTTTCACCGCGACGACGCCGCCAGCCTGTCTGTCGAGGCCGTTCTGATCGTACCGCTGTTGCTGTGGGCCTTTCTGGCGACCTTCACCTTCTTTGACGTCTATCGCTCCAAGAACCTGGCGTTGAAAGGCAATTATGCGATCTCGGATCTGCTGAGCCGTGAGGTCGTGCCGATCAACATGGAATACCTGTTGGGGATCGAAGATGTGTACACCTATCTGACCCAGGGTGGCGATCCGGCGTGGGTGCGCGTGACGGTGGTGAAATGTAGCGAAGATTGTCACGACCCGAACAATCGGGTGCTCAAACGCGATTGGTCCTATGCCACCGATGGGCTGGCCTCGCATTCCAACACGGATATCGCACGCGATTACGCCGACATCATCCCGCTTTTGGCCCTGGGGGAACGGGTCATCATGGTGGAAACCAAGTCTTCGTATGACCCGCCCTTTTCGGTCTATCTGACCGGGATCGAAGCTCGTGACATGATCGATGTGGTCATGACCCGCCCGCGTTTTGCTGCACAACTGTGCTGGGAAGGTCAGGGCTGCAATCCGAACTAGGGATTGGCCTGCTGCTCGGCCAAAAGAAACGCGATTTTGTCTGCCAGGGTGCGGGTGTCGGCCGGATTGGTCGCCCCGCCGATGGCCAGACGATCCCCGATGCTCCAATACAGCCCCGGCACCCAGCGGCGCGGGGCAGGGGCGTTCAGCCGCAACATGAAGCCGTTTGACGGTTTGAAGGCAAAGGCGCTGCGATCAACCGAGTGCATGTCTTCGACACGGGCAATCATCTGGCCATCACTGTCGTGCAGCCCCTGATCGGTCAGCACCAGGCCCAGATGGTGGCTGCGCAGGCTGATCAGCGCGACCCATAACGCGCTCAGCCCCAGTGCGGCGACCAGCAGACGTCCGATCAGCGTAAATGTCGGCGCCGTGGCTGCAAGGCTGAGAAAGATCACCGCAAGGGTAAAGATCAACCCGGTCGACATCCAGCGACGGGCAGGGGCGGGGGGCAAGGCGGCAAGGGTGTTGGTCATAAGACGTGACTAACGGGTTTGGCGGGCCGGGGAAAGCCGTGACTCAACCGTCATGCCTCTCCCCTGCGCCAGGCCGGGCCTCGGTTGATCATCCGCGCCCCGTCGCGATCACCTCATCGCCGGGCTGTTCGGGTTCATCATCGGTCATTTCGGCCGGGACCCCCGGAGCCCGCACGTCGAGCCCCGTGGCCTGTTCAAGCCGTTTGATGATATTGGGCGACAGGTCCCGTGGGCCAAACCGGTCAATGCCATCCTGAAAAATCTCGATCATCTTCGGGTTCAACTCCAACGGCACCCCGGCGCGATCCGCGACCTCCTGAAACAGGCCGATGTCCTTGGCGACAAGGTCCATGGTAAAGGAAATGTCGCGCGACCCGTTCAGGATCACCTGACTTTCCGTCTCGTGGCTGAAGCTGTTGCCCGAAGAAATGCGGATCGCCTCATAGGCCACATTCAGGCCCATGCCAGCCGCCTTGGCGGTCAGCAGGGCCTCGCCGCTGGCAATCAGATGGGCGGTGGCCAGATAGGTGGTCACGACCTTCAATACCGTGGCCGAGCCCAGACCGCCGGTGTGCAGAATGCGCCGCCCCATGGTGGTCAACAGCGGCAGGATACGATCAAAAGCCGCCCGGTCACAGCCCGCGAAAATGGCGATATTGCCCGTGTCTGCCCGGTGACACCCACCCGACACCGGACAGTCCACGGCGGCGCCACCGTGGGCGATGACCTCGGCCCCAAAACGGCGCAGTTCGGCCTCGTCTGTCGTGGGCATTTCCATCCAGATCTTGCCGGGGCCAACCTGGGGCAGCATCTGTTGCCCACTGCGGCGCTGGCTGATGTGCATTTTTGCGAAGAGATTGCGCGGATGCTGCGATTGTGTGCGCAAAATGGGCACCCTAAATTGGTCTGAAAAGGAGACACACCATGTCCATCCGCCCCATTCTGTCCGAAACACAGGCCCAACCAACGATGGAGGGCGCCGGCGTGCACCTGCACCGCGGCTTTGGCTTTCATGAACCCGAAGCCTTTGATCCGTTCCTGTTGTTTGACGATTTCCGCAACGACGTGCCCGAACACGTGACGCCGGGCTTTCCCTGGCACCCCCATCGCGGCAT
>DFBF01000186.1:13148-14854 GCA_002367285.1 Rhodobacteraceae bacterium UBA3087
CAGATGCATGGGTTTCAATTGTGGGCCAACCTGCCGCGCGATCTGAAAATGACCGCGCCGACTTATCAGGATGTGCCTTCGGTCGAAATCCCAGAGATTTTTGAGGATGACGGCACCGTGGTGCGGGTTGTCGTCGGCAATTTCTGGGGCAAAAGCGGGCCTGTCGATGGGATCGCAGCGGACCCGCTGTATCTGGACATCTCGGTTCCCGCCGGGGTGCGCAAACGCTTTCCGGTCGACACGCGGCGCCGGGCGTTCGCCTATGTGTTCGAAGGCGCTGGTGCATTCACGGATGCGGGCGCGCCAACCGGCGTGCTGTTGGAAAAGGAACTGGCTGGCCAAGAGGTGCATCTGCGCGACATGTCCGGCAACCGCACCGTCGTGCGCTTTGGCGCGGGCGACGAGGTGGTGGTGCAGGCGGGTGAGGCAGGCGTGCGGTTCCTGCTGATCGCAGGCGCGCCAATCCGCGAACCCGTCGCCTGGCACGGCCCGATCGTGATGAACACCCGAGACGAGCTGCGTCAGGCCATGGCCGAGCTGCGTGATGGGTCATTTATCAAGGGATGACGGGCCTTTGCGCATCGCCTGACGCCTGCGCAACGTAAGCCCGTGCTGGGCTTGCGGGCCTGCGAACGCAGTGAGGCCACCGGTTGACCGGCAGCGCCCCCTGGGCGCGCGAAGGGGGCTGCGGGCGCAAATTATTTCAAATAATTTGACGTAGAGGGGGGGCTCGCTGCACTCGGATCGCTTGTGCGGCAATGGGGTGGAATGCGCTCAGGTGTTGGCGGCAAACAGACCTGTGGCGGTGTCATAGGCATGCGCGCGCACTGCGGGGCCTTCCATCAACACCTCGTGCTCGGCCCCTTCGACCAGCTCCAATGCGCCGTTCGGCCATTGGGTCATCAGCGCGTGGATCTGGTCCGTCGCGACGATGCGTTCACGCGTGCCAAGGAAGGTCACGACCGGCACCGACGGGGCGGGCAGGGCCATCAGGGCGCGCGTTTCGCTGAGGGCAGCGAACAGCCAGCTTAACGACGGACCACCCAGCATCAGGTCGGGATGCGCCGTGGCCTGACGCTGCATGAATTCATACATGGCCCGGTCGCGCGTCAGGTTGTTGTCCTCAAACGGGTTCGCGCTGACATAGGTTTCGGGAAAGGTGCCGGGCGCATAGTTGCGCCCCATGTTCGAATGATGCGACAGCCAGCTCAGCCCCCAGGCAAAGGGTTTCACTGCTGGCGCAAGCGAAATGCCCCACATGGGGGCGGAAAACATTGCCGCCTTGACCGGCAGCCCGTTGTGCAGCGCACGCAGCCCGATACAGCCGCCCATGGAATGGCCGATCAGGTAAAACGGACGCGGCAGGTCCAGCGCCTGCGCGGCCTCGACCATCGTGTCCACATCCAGTTGGTATTCGTCGAAATGGTCCACATGGCCCAGGTTGCGATCTGGCGCGGTGCGGTCGGCCAGACCTTGCCCCCGCCAGTCAATGACCAGCGTCGCATAGCCGCGCGTCTCAAGATCGGCGGCGGCGGGGCCGTATTTTTCGATATATTCGGTGCGTCCGGGAAACAGCAGAACCGTGCCCTTTATGCCACCGGACGCGCGACCAGACGGGCCGGGCCACAGCCCAACCCGGATGCGCACCCCATCGCGCGCCGTCAGCCACCAGGCCCCACCACCGTGGGGCCCGTCGGCAACCTCGT
>DFBF01000186.1:14953-15676 GCA_002367285.1 Rhodobacteraceae bacterium UBA3087
TCCTGAAACACATCCGCATCCGCTGTCAACGTGACCGAGGCCTCTTCGTCGCTGGCCCGTGCGCCATCGCCGTCCACAACCACAGACCCTTCGCCTTCGATGACGAATTTGGCCGTGCCATCAAAAGCTGCGCCACTCATTTTTTCGTTCAGTGCGACAACCGCCGCGTCAATCACGTCGCTCACGTGCATTCCTCCGTTAACAGCCGTCTGGCCTATTGATACGCGCCTGAGCTTAGCGCAGGGTTAGCAACCCCGAAACCCTTTCGGCCAGCAAGTGACGTGTGGGAAGTTTCCGTTCACGTCAAGCCGCGTGGCGGCGGGTCCGGTGCGCGATTGCCTCAGCCCCACAGCGCGCTCTGTGCGGCCCTTTGCGGCCCTGTGCCCTGTGCCACGCTGGCCTGATGGGACCATCGCCCGGCGGATTGTCCCAATTTCGGACGTTGGGCGTGCAGGGCTCTGGTCTCTGCACATCGGGCGCGCTAGGCTTGCGGTATGATCCGTGCCGCCCTTGTGTCCCTGGCCCTGATGGCCCCGTTGCCCGCCCTGGCGGTCGATCAGGCGCATTTGGATCAGCTGTTCGCGGCGCTGACCCGGGCGGATGATACCAACTGGGAGGCGATCGAAAACGACATTCGCACCGAATGGGCCCGGTCGGGATCGCCCGCGATGGATCTGTTGTTGCGCCGGGGGCAGGCAGCGCTGGAGCACGATGACCTTGCCG
>DFBF01000186.1:15747-18788 GCA_002367285.1 Rhodobacteraceae bacterium UBA3087
CTGGCCGATCTGCAAAAGGTGTTGGCGCTTGAACCGCGCCATTTTGTTGCCCTGTCCGGGGTCGCCATTCTTCTTGAGGATCTGGATCAGCCTGAAAAAGCGCTGGCCGCCTATGGTCAGGCCCTTGCTATACATCCCCATATGCCCCACGTAAAAGAGGCCTTCACCCGGCTGAACACCCAGTTGGGCAAGGATATCTGACGCACAAAGACGGGGCAGGGACCCCAGACGAAGGACCCCCAACATGGCCGCCGAACACGCCAGGATCACAGCGGTCCTGGGCCCCACCAATACGGGCAAGACGCATTACGCGATTGAACGGATGCTCAGCTATCGCACCGGCGTGATTGGTCTGCCGCTGCGTCTGCTTGCGCGCGAGGTCTATGACCGCATCGTTGCCGTGCGCGGCCCCAATGTGGTGGCCTTGGTGACAGGCGAAGAACGCATTGTGCCCGATCGTGCCGCCTATTGGGTCTGTACGGTCGAAGCGATGCCCACCGGCATGGGCGCGGAATTCCTGGCCGTCGATGAAATTCAGCTTTGCGCCGATCCCGAACGCGGCCACGTGTTCACCGACCGTCTGCTACATGCGCGTGGCACGCATGAAACCCTGTTTATGGGGTCCGACACCATGCGCGGCGCGATTGCCGCGCTGGTGCCCAAGGCGCAGTTTACCCGCCGTGAACGGTTCAGCGAATTGACCTATGCAGGTTCGAAAAAGACAAGCCGCATGCCCGCGCGCAGCGCCATTGTCGGGTTTTCGGTTGAAAACCTCTATGCCGTGGCCGAACTGATGCGGCGCCAAAAGGGCGGCGTGGCGGTGGTCATGGGCGCGCTGTCCCCGCGCACGCGCAACGCACAGGTCGAAATGTACCAGAACGGGGATGTTGATTACCTGGTCGCCACCGATGCGATTGGCATGGGGCTGAACCTCGATATCAACCATGTCGCGTTTTCCGCATTGTCGAAATTTGACGGCCGCCGCATGCGTCCGCTGGCGCCCAATGAACTGGCCCAGATCGCCGGGCGCGCCGGGCGGCACATGAACCACGGCAGCTTTGGCGTCACCGGCGAAGCGCGCCCGCTGGACGATGAGGTGGCCGAGGCCATCATGAACCACCGTTTCACGCCACTGAAAAAGTTGAACTGGCGCAATTCGCAGCTGCAATTCGGCTCGGTCACCCGTCTGATCCAGACGCTTGAGGCCCCGACAGACGACGAACGCCTGATGCGCGCGCGTGAAGCGGATGATTTGATGGCATTAAAGGCACTTTCCTCTGATGCCGAAATCGCGGCCCGCGCCAGCGATGGCCCATCGGTAAAACTGCTGTGGGAGGTCTGTCGCATTCCCGATTTTCGCGGCATCAGCCACGCCGAGCATGCGACGCTTTTGTCCACGATTTACAATGACTTGCACGAACGCGGTCGGGTTGCAACCGACTGGTACGCCCGTCAGGTGAAACGCATCGACCGCGTCGATGGCGACATTGACGTGCTGTCAAAACGGCTGGCATTTATCCGCACATGGACCTATGTCGCGCAACGTCGGGACTGGTTGGACGATGTACCCCATTGGCGGGGCGAGACTCGTGCTGTAGAAGATCGCCTGTCGGATGCGTTGCATACCGCATTGACGAAAAGATTTGTTGACCGGCGCACGTCTGTATTGCTGCGCCGGTTGAAGCAGAAGGAGGGCCTTGTGGCCGAGGTGAACGACAAGGGTGAAGTGACGGTTGAGGGCGAATTCGTCGGCCGTCTGAACGGGTTCCGGTTTTCTCAGGATAAATCGGCAAGCCCCGAGGAAGCAAAGACCCTGCGCGCAGCATCGCTGCAAGCGCTGGCGCCGGAATTTCATCTGCGCGCGGACCGGTTCTATAACGCACCGGATACCGAGCTGGATTATACCGAGCAGGGTGGCCTCATGTGGGGCGAACACGCGATTGGCAAGCTGATCAAGGGCGACGAAATACTGCGCCCGCGTGTGCAGGCCTTTGTTGATGACGAGGCAGGCACGGATGTGATCGAAAAGGTCACACGCCGTTTGCAGCATTTCATCGACCGCAAGGTGGCGACGCTGTTTGAACCGATGCTGGCGATGCAGAAGGATGAAACACTGACGGGCCTGGCCCGTGGGTTTGCCTTTCAGATGGTCGAAGCGCTGGGCATCCTGTCGCGTGACAACGTGGCGTCCGACGTCAAGGCGCTGGATCAGGAGGCCCGTGGCGCGCTGCGCAAACACGGCATTCGGTTTGGCCAGTTCACCATCTTTATGCCGCTGCTGCTGAAGCCGGCGCCGACGCGTCTGCGCCTGGTGCTGACCAGCCTGTTTGCCGGTCTGGACGAATTCCCCGAAAGCCCGCCGCCGGGTCTGGTGACCATTCCGGTCATTCCGGCTGTGGGTGGCGAAACCTATTTGCTGGCCGGCTATCGCGCCGCGGGCGAACGGGCGATCCGCATCGACATGCTGGAACGTCTGGCTGATCAGCTGCGGTCTGAGGACAGCCGTGGGGGCTTTGAAGGCAAGGCCGATATGCTGTCGATCACCGGCATGACGCTGGAGCAATTTGCAGACTTGATGCAAGGTCTTGGATACAAAGCCGAAAAAGGCGAGCGCCCCAAGGTGAAGGCCGCCCCCGTGGGCGAAGACCCGACCCCGACCGGCACCAGCGCGGCGGAAGCCAAGCCGGGTGTGGACGTGACGGGCGCAGCGCAACCGGGGGCCGAAGGGGCCTCGGAAGTCGATGCGCAACCCGAAGCCGAGACCCCGGACACGCCCGAGGTTCACGTGGATGACCTGGCGGGCGCCGCCCCCAGCGAGGCCGACGCGCAACCGGGCGCCGAGACCGAGGCCGAAGGTGATCCGAAGACCGACGGCGCGTCACAGGTGGATGCCAAAGCCGCGCCCGAGACCGAGGTGTTCTATACCTTCACCTGGGGCGGTTTTGGCCGCAAACAGGGCGGCGCACGTCGTGGATCTGAACGTGGTGGTGACCGCGCACAGGGCAAGCAGGGCGACCGCAAGCCGGGTGGCAAGCCGGGTG